>JAXFTO010000001.1:0-24994 GCA_034176745.1 Bariatricus sp.
AATTAAAACAAATAGAGCAGCTGCAAAGCGCTTCAAAAAAACTGCAACAGGTAAGTTAAAAAGAAATAAAGCTTACAAGAGCCATATCTTAACTAAGAAATCTACAAAGAGAAAAAGAAATCTTAGACAGTCAACTATCACTGATTCTACTAACGTAAAGAACATGAAGAAAGTATTACCATATCTCTAAGATAAGGTTAACGATAGAAGGAGGAGCAAGAAATGGCAAGAATTAAAGGCGGCATGAACGCTAAAAAGAGACATAATAGAACTTTGAAATTAGCGAAAGGATATAGAGGAGCACGTTCTAAACAGTACAGAGTTGCAAAACAGTCTGTTATGAGAGCTCTTACATCTTCTTACGCAGGAAGAAAGCAGAGAAAGCGCCAGATGCGTCAGTTATGGATCGCACGTATCAACGCTGCTGCAAGAATCAATGGTTTATCATACAGTAAGTTAATGCACGGCTTAAAAGTAGCTGGTGTTGACATGAACAGAAAGATGCTTGCTGAGCTCGCAGTAAACGATGCAGCAGGATTTGCAGCAATCGCTGACGTAGCAAAGAAAGCGCTTGCATAAGATAAGACGATTTGCTTAACGCTTGAGAGAGAAGAGGGAAGCCCCGCAGAGAAATCTGCGGGGTTTTTTGAAACTACAGGGTTTCAAAGACATGTGTTTCATGCTTGCATGGAAGCACATGTCCTTGAAACCCGCCAAATCATGAGAAAGTAGCCCGAAAGGGCGGATTTCGAATGATTTGAGGATTGTGAGAGCACGAAGTGCGTAACAATCCGTAGTAGTTTCAAAAATAAAAAGTTTCAAAGGAGGAAAGAGAATGGACACTTCAAAAAGCCGCATAGATCAGCAGTTTGATTTCATCTGTGAAATAGACAAAGAAAAATTTATTGGCCGGCAGACTTATCTTACAGATGCAAAAAGAAAAGAAAATGATGCAGAGCATGCATGGCACATGGCGCTTATGACAATTTTGTTAAGTGAGTATTCCAATGAGCCGATTGATGTATTAAAAACCGTTACAATGCTTTTGATTCATGATATTGTAGAAATTGATGCCGGTGATACATATGCCTATGATGAAGCGGCAAAAGCGACCCAGAGAGAAAGAGAGCAGAAGGCTGCCGAGCGTATTTTCGGACTGCTTCCGGAAGACCAGGGTGAACGCCTTAGAAAAATCTGGGAAGAATTTGAAGAGAGAAAAACGCCGGAAGCCAGATTCGCGAGAACCATGGATAATATTCAGCCGATGATGCTGAATGCGGCAACGGATGGAAAAGCGTGGGAAGAACACGAGGTGAGAATTTCCCAGATTTTAAAGCGTAATGAACGTACAGCTGAAGGGTCGAAGCAGCTTTGGGAATACGCGAAAGAGAATTTTATCGAGCCGAATTTGAAGAAGGGACGTATTATAAAAGACAAGGAAATGTAAAATCCATTGGAAATGCTTGATTTCTAACAGCGAAGAGGTTATTCTTGTATAGAAAGAAATCATAACAATTTAGTTGCCAAACCTCAAGGAGGAGTTTTTATGTCATTCGAAGAATATTCAAAAGCGTATAAATCAGGAAAAAGAGATTACCAATCCAGAATGCTTAGAGGAATCAGGCCCACTCTTCCTGTCCTTGATGATATTTTACCATCTAGGGGATCCTATTCAGAGGTCCCTTTGGGACTTGTTCAAATTCCGATGGAAAGAATCGTTGGTACGAGGCATGGCGGACGAAGTAATGCGTTTTCCGGAAACTTTATGCCGATTTTGCGGGAATCCACAGAATTTGCGCATAAATGGGCTGCGTTAAGTACGATCCATGAGAATGAAGGAATCCGTGATCCGATCAAAGCTTATGAATATATGAATAAATTTTATGTAGAAGAAGGAAATAAGCGCGTCAGCATTATGAAGTATTATGGCGTGACATCCATTCCCGGAATTGTCACACGAATCATTCCGAAACGTACCGATGAGAAAGAGAATAAGATTTATTATGAATTCCTTGATTTTTATGATCTTTCCAAGGTAAATTATATCTGGTTTACGCAGGAAGGCAGTTTCGCTAAATTGCAGGAAGCGATAGGCAAAGGAGAAAAAGAAATCTGGACTCAGGATGATCAACTGATATTCAGCTCTGCGTATTCAAGATTTTCTGCGGAATTCAAAGCGAAAGGAGGAGATAAGCTGCCGATTACGCCGGGAGATGCCTTTCTTTCATTTATCAAGCTGTATGGTTATCAGACGCTGGAAGAGATAACGACCAGTGAACTTAAAGATATGATCGCAAAGAGCTGGGAAGAATTTGAACTCATTGGAGTCAACAAAGAAGTAGAACTGAAGATGCACCCGACCAGTGAGAAAAAACCGCTTCTCAGCAGGCTGCTTCCATTAAGCTCACCGAAACTGAAAGTTGCCTTTATATATGAAAAGACGCCATCTTCTTCCGCATGGACTTATGCTCATGAGTTGGGGAGACTTCATCTGGAACAGACCTTCCCGGACGAAGTATCCACGATGTATTATGATAACGTGACGACGGATACGGTAGAGCAGGTGATTGAGGAGGCAATCAAAAATGGATGTAATATTGTCTTTACTACCACACCGGCTTTCACCCAGGCGAGTGTAAAGGCGGCAATCGAAAATAAAGAAGTTCGTATTTTGAATTGTTCGCTGAATACCTCTCATCGCTATATCAGAACCTACTATGCGCGTATGCATGAGGCGAAATTCCTTATGGGAGCAATCGCAGGAGCGATGGCGGATAACAATAAGATTGCCTATCTGGCAGATTATCCGATTTTCGGAGCGATTGCAAATATCAACGCATTTGCACTGGGAGCGAAGATGATCAATCCAAGAGCCCAGGTTCACCTTGAGTGGTATAAGAAAAAAGAAGGAGATGCGATTGAAAATATCAGAAAATCCGGATCGACCGTTATTTCCGGAATGGATATGGTGATACCGGAAGAATCTTCCAGATATTTTGGACTTTATCAGTTTGAGAACGGATATCCGAGAAATCTTGCGATGCCTCTCTGGCACTGGGGAAAATTCTATGAACAGCTGATCCGGACGATTATGGATGGAACCTGGAAGTATGACGACAGTTCTGCAGAGATGAAAGCAATCAATTACTGGTGGGGGATGTCTTCCGGAGCAATTGATGTTATTTGTTCTGATAATCTTCCGATCGGTACGAAGCGTCTTGTGGAACTCTTAAAAAAGACGATCTGTACAGGAGAGTTTAATCCATTTTCGGGAATTCTATATTCCCAGAACGGGATTGTGCAGTCTGATCCGTCCAAAGAGCTTTCGCCGGAAGAAATTGTGACCATGGACTGGCTGGCGGAAAATATAATCGGAACCATTCCGAAAGCAGACGAGATGCTGGATGAGGCACAGCCTACCATTTTACAGCAGGGAATAGAGCAGAAAGGTTAAGGATAAGATGAGGGTACTGGCAATAGCAGATGAAGAATCTCCCTATTTGTGGGATCATTTTGAGAAGAGTAAACTGCAGGGAATTGATCTGATTATTTCCTGTGGGGATCTTGATCCTCGTTATCTTTCATTCCTTGCAACCTTTACATCGGCGCCGGTACTTTATGTCTGTGGAAATCACGATGATAAGTATGAACAAATTCCGCCGGAGGGATGTATCTGTATTGAGGATCAGATTTATGTTTATAAGGGAGTACGGATTCTCGGACTTGGAGGATCCATGCGCTATAAGCCGGGAACACATCAGTATACAGAATGGGGGATGAGAAATCGGGTGCGTAAGCTTTGGCTTCAGCTTCTTCGCAGACGAGGCTTCGACATTCTTGTAACGCATGCGCCGGCGTATGAACTGAATGACGGGCGAGATCTTCCCCATCAGGGATTTCGGGTGTTTCTTGAGCTGATGGATAAATATCATCCGAAGTATTTCCTTCATGGGCATGTACATATGTCTTATGGAAGACAGCATAAAAGATACGATAAGTATCAGGATACACATGTGATCAATGCATTTGAGAGATGTATATTCGATTTTGAGGATGAGAATCCAAGGGAGCATATCAGATAGAAATGAGGACATTGCATGAAGACAGAGATATTATCAATAGGGAGAATTTCGATTCACGGATATGGGCTGATGATAGCCATCGGTATTTTGTGCTGTATCGCGATGGGAGTATACCGGGCTAAAAAATATCATATGAATCAGGAAGCAGTCATGGATATTGCGCTTTACGGGGTGCTTGCCGGATTTGTCGGGGCAAAACTGCTTTTCGTGATTGTGGAATTTCCTGCATTTGTAAAAGATCCACTCAGTGTACTGGGATCAGAAGGGTTTGTCGTCTATGGCGGAATTATTCTGGGAGTACTTGCGGCAATTATTTATTGTAGAATAAAGAAACTTGCATTTCTTGAATATTTTGACCTTTGCGCGCCTTCCATTTCTCTGGCACAGGGATTTGGACGTATCGGCTGCTTTCTGGCAGGGTGCTGTTACGGAAGACAGACAGAGTCTTTTTTGGGGGTTGTATTTCCGGAAAACAGCATGGCACCTGCAGGAGTGAAAGTACTTCCGACGCAGCTCTTTTCGTCAGCCGGAGATTTTCTGATCATGGGAATATTACTTTTATATTCCCGCAAGAAAAAACATACGGGAGATGTGGGAGCACTTTATATGCTGCTTTACGGAGTCGGAAGGTTCTTGGTGGAATTCCTCAGAGCTGATGATAGAGGAAATATAGGATCGCTTTCGACATCACAGATGATATCGATTGTGATTGTGGCAGGAGCGATTTTTCTGTTTTGGAGAAATAGCAAAAGAGGGATGACGGATAATTCCTGTCTCTATTAATTGATGCAAAAAGATGACGCGCACCTCGCAGCAAGTACGCCGAGGCGTACTTGAATATGTGAAAACCAGAATGGAGAAATAATGATGGCAATAAAAGCCAGAGAATACAGATGGTTCGTAGAAATTAAAATACAAAAAAAGAAGCCTTAAAAACAAGGCTTCATAATTCATGCGGAAGATGGGACTTGAACCCACACGACTGCAATAGTCACAAGATCCTTAGTCTTGCTCGTCTGCCAGTTCCGACACTTCCGCGCGACTAGTTAATTATATATCAGTTGGAGCTATTTGTCAATAAGAAAATAAAAATATTTTTTGGCGTTTATACGGCATCAATAATTTCTGTAGAAAAGCAATAAAAAACCTGTATCGAAATAGATACAGGTTAATCATGCGGAAGATGGGACTTGAACCCACACGACTGCAATAGTCACAAGATCCTTAGTCTTGCTCGTCTGCCAGTTCCGACACTTCCGCATTTCAGCTTTGTTTCTTTCTTGCTGACAAAGGCTATAATACATTATTATGTTGGGAAAGTCAACAGATTTTTTATAAAAAAATATTTTCGCAATATTAATGGTTAAAATAAAAATAGAAACAAAATTCGATATTTAATAAAAATACTTTTTTAATGATAGAAAATATAGTAAAATATTAAATAATTGCTCGGTTTATTTTTGCGTTTTGTCAATAAATGCCAGACGAATCAATGAGAAAGTGTCAGGAGGCTTAACGATGTTAGAAAAAATTGATTTGACAAAGAAAATGGGGAAAGAAGAATACAAGGAAAAAATGGAAGCTCTGGAACTGGAGCTTGGGAAACTGCAGAGAGAATGTAAAGAGCTTAAGATTCCGGTGATGATCGCATTTGAAGGATATGGAGCGTCAGGAAAAGGACTGCAGATCGGACGGCTGATCCAGGGACTTGATCCGAGAGGATTTGAAGTGCACGCGGTGAAGAAAGAAACGGAAGAAGAGCAGATGCATCCATTCATGTGGCGTTTCTGGACGAAGACACCGGAGCGCGGGCGAATTGCAATCTATGACACCAGCTGGTATCGCCGTGTACAGGTTGACCGATTTGACGGAAAGGTAACAGACGAGGAACTCCCTTATGATTATGAGTCCATCCGTTCCTTTGAAAAGCAGTTAACGGATGACGGAATGGTGATCGTGAAGCTGTTTCTTGCGATTGACCAGAAAGAACAGAAAAAGCGTTTTAAAAAGCTGATGGAATCCAAAGAGACGAAGTGGAGAGTCAGCGAGGGAGATTTGAAGAGAAATAAAGAATTTGCTGCATACGAACAGATCAATGAGGAAATGCTTCGGAAAACAGATACTGACTATGCTCCGTGGACGATCATAGAAGCTACGGACAAACGCTATGCAACGGCGAAAATCTATACAACGGTTATTCAGGCGATGAGCACAGAGATCGAGAAGAAAAAAGAACTCTCCGAAGAGCCGAATATATCATGTGCAGGAGCCGCAAAAGAATTTCAGGATTCATTGCTTGCAAAGGTTGATTTATCGAAATCTCTTAGTACGAAACAATATAAAGAGCGTCTGAAGGAACTGCAAAAGAAGATGGAACGTCTTCATGGCGAGCTGTACCGCAGAAGAATTCCGGTTGTGCTTGGATTTGAAGGATGGGATGCCGGCGGTAAGGGCGGCGCGATAAAGCGTCTTACAGAGCACATGGATCCGAGAGGCTATGTTGTAAATCCGACCGCTTCACCGAATGATATAGAAAGGGCGCACCACTATCTATGGAGATTCTGGAGGGCAATGCCAAAAGCGGGACATATTGCGATTTTTGACAGAACCTGGTACGGACGTGTGATGGTGGAGAGGATTGAAGGATTCTGCACCACAAAAGAGTGGCAGAGAGCTTACAAAGAAATCAATGATATGGAGCAGGATCTGGTAAATGCAGGTGCGGTTGTATTGAAATTCTGGATGCAGATTGATAAGGACGAACAGGCTGCAAGATTTAAGTCTCGCCAGGAAAATCCGGAGAAACAGTGGAAAATAACGGATGAGGATTGGAGAAACCGCGATAAATGGGATCTTTATGAAGAGGCTGTGAATGAAATGCTGATCCGCACATCCACACCGAAAGCTCCTTGGATCGTTGTAGAAGGAAACTGCAAGTATTATGCCAGAATTAAGGTACTTGAGACCGTAGTTCATGCAATAGAAGCACGTTTGAAAGAAGAATAAGAACAGATATCCAGATCTACAGCGAAATATCACCGAAAGGAAGCCGGAACATGACAATCAGAGAGCAGATGGAAGAGCGTGAAAAAGAGTATTTAAGTGAATATGCAACGCTTAGTATCAATTCGAAAGGGCGGAAAAGAGAAGAAGAACAGTGCGATATCCGGCCTGTTTTTCAAAGGGACAGGGACAGGATTCTACATTCGAAATCATTTCGCAGGCTAAAACAGAAAACACAGGTGTTCCTGCTTCCGAAGGGAGATCATTATCGTACGAGACTTACGCACACGCTGGAGGTTTCACAGAATGCAAGGACGATCGCGAAAGCTCTGCGTCTGAATGAGGATCTGACAGAAGCAATCAGTCTCGGGCACGATCTGGGGCATACGCCTTTCGGGCATGCCGGAGAGCGGGCTTTAAACGGGGTGTGTCCGAATGGATTTAAGCATAATGAACAGAGTGTACGTGTGGTGGAATTCCTTGAAAAAGACGGGCAGGGTCTGAATCTCACCTGGGAGGTCTTGGATGGGATCCGCAATCACAAAAGCGTGGGACGACCTACAACTTTGGAGGGACAGATTGTCCGCCTGTCCGATAAAATTGCTTACATCAATCACGATATTGACGATGCCATAAGAGGCGGAATCCTGACAGAAGAAGAAATTCCGGAAAGATTCCGTAATGTGTTCGGATGTGGCATGCGCTCCAGGCTTAATACGATGATCCATGATGTGATCATTCACAGTATGGACAGACCCCAGATCAGCATGTCGAAAGAAATCGAAGAAGCCATGCGTGATCTTAGGAAATTCATGTTTGAAAACGTATATCAGAATCCCAAAGCAAAGGGAGAGGAGATGAAGGCAATCCATATGATTGAAAACCTTTATTTTTATTATGAGGATCATCTGGAAGCATTGCCGCTCGGATACATAGAAAGGCTGGAACAGGGACATACCGAAGAGCAGGTGGTGTGTGATTACATTGCCGGCATGACGGATAACTACGCAGTAAAAAAATTTGAAGAAATATTTATTCCGGAAGCGTGGAAAAATTAAAGGAAATCGAAAAGTTTTGTCGAATATATATAATGTGAAAGCTTTTTTGACTTGACAGTTACTTTAATTATGCTTTCACGCCAGGAAGGTGTAAAGATTTCATGTATTATTCGGATGAGATTATTGAAGAAGTAAGAATGAAAAATGATATTGTGGATGTGATCTCAGGCTATGTGAAGCTTCAGAAGAAAGGAAGCTCCTATTTTGGGCTTTGTCCGTTTCACAATGAGAAATCGCCGTCATTTTCCGTGAGCAGGGATAAGCAGATGTATTACTGCTTCGGTTGCGGGGCGGGAGGCAACGTGTTCACATTTATCATGGAATACGAGAATTATTCTTTTACGGAGGCGCTGAAGTTCCTTGCCGACAGAGCCGGGGTCGAACTTCCAAAGGAGGAGTATTCCAAAGAAGCGAAGGAGAGGGCTGATCTTCGTGCGACCCTCCTTGAGATGAACAAGTTGGCGGCGAAGTATTTTTATGCTCAGCTGAAATCATCAAACGGGAAACATGCCCACGATTATCTGACAGGACGAAAGCTGAGTGAGGAGACGATCACAGCGTTCGGACTTGGATATTCGAACAAATACAGCAATGATTTGTATCAGTATCTGAAGGCGAAAGGATACAGCGATGATCTGATTATAAAAGCCGGGCTGGTGAATGTAGATGAGAAGAACGGGATTTATGATAAATTCTGGAATCGTGTCATGTTTCCGATCATGGATGTGAATAATCGTGTGATCGGTTTTGGCGGCCGTGTAATGGGAGACGGGAAACCTAAATACTTAAACTCACCGGAGACGATGATTTTCGATAAAAGCCGGAATCTGTATGGTCTTCACAGGGCGCGGACATCCAGAAAGCCGTATTTTCTGATCTGCGAGGGATATATGGATGTGATTTCCCTCCATCAGGCAGGATTTACGAATGCGGTGGCATCACTTGGAACGGCACTGACGCCGGGACATGCGTCACTGATCAAGAGGTATGTGAATGAAGTGTATCTTACATATGATAGTGATGAGGCGGGAACGAAGGCGGCATTAAGAGCGGTACCGATCCTGAAGGAAGCCGGTGTGACGGCGAAGGTGATTCGGATGGAACCGTATAAGGATCCGGATGAATTTATCAAGAATCTGGGAGCTGAAGCATTTGAAGAACGAATCGGGAAAGCCAGAAATGGTTTTATGTTCAGTCTTGAGATGCTTGAGAAAGATTATGATATGAATTCACCGGAAGGGAAGACAGAGTTCCTTCGAACGGCGGCAAAGAAACTTGCCGAGTTTGAGGAAGAGATTGAAAGAAATAATTATATTGAGGCAGTTGCCAGAGTATATCATGTCGGATATGAAGAACTCAGGAAACTGGTCGTGAAGATGGCAATCCAAAGCGGACAGGCAGCTCCGGCGGTAAGACCGAAGCAGCCTTCAGAGCAGTCGGTTATGAAAGAAGACGGTCATGTCAAATCACAGAGAATCCTTCTGACCTGGCTCATCGATCATGAGGAACTGTTCCCGCAGATCAACAGATATATTTCTCCGGAAGATTTCACCACAGAGCTTTATCAGCAAGTAGCAGAGCTTCTGTTTGACCAATATGAAAAGGGAGAAGTGAATCCGGCAAAGATCATGAACCATTTTACAGAAGAATCTCAGCACAGGGAGGCGGCATCACTTTTCCATACCAGGATTATGGAGCTTACAACAAAGAAGGAGCAGGAGAAGGCAATCAAAGAGACGGTTATCCGTGTGAAAGCTTACAGTATTGAGATGGCTGCAAAAAGGCTGGATCCAACGGATATTCAGGGATTGCAGCGGCTTATGAATGCGAAGAAGGCACTACAGGATTTGCAGAAACTGCATATTTCCATCAATTAGGGATAAAATATAAACAAGCAATGAGAGGAAGGACACTACATGGTAGAAAATGTGGCAAAATTTGAAGAAAAATTAAAGAATCTGGTTGCTCTTGCAAAGAAGAAAAAGAACATTCTGGAGATTGGCGAGATCAACGAGGTGTTCCATGACATGGAACTGGAACCGGAACAGATGGAGAAGGTATTTGAATATCTGGAATCTTCCGGTATTGACGTACTGCGGATCAGCGGAGACGTGGATGAGCCGGATGATGATCTGGACATGCTTCTGGCTGAAGAAGATGAAGTGGATATGGAGAAAATCGATCTGTCCGTGCCGGATGGAATCAGTATCGAAGATCCGGTTCGTATGTACTTAAAAGAAATCGGAAAGGTCCCGCTTCTCAGCGCAGAGGAAGAAATTGAGCTTGCAAAGCGAATGGCCGAAGGAGATGAAGATGCCAAGAAACGTCTGGCAGAGGCAAACCTTCGTCTGGTTGTCAGCATTGCGAAGCGTTATGTCGGGAGAGGAATGTTGTTCCTTGATCTGATTCAGGAAGGAAATCTCGGACTCATCAAAGCGGTTGAGAAGTTTGATTACCAGAAAGGATTTAAGTTCAGTACTTACGCAACATGGTGGATCCGCCAGGCAATCACAAGAGCGATTGCCGATCAGGCAAGAACGATCCGTATTCCGGTTCATATGGTAGAGACGATCAACAAACTGATACGTGTTTCAAGACAGTTGCTTCAGGAGCTGGGACGTGAACCCACGCCGGAAGAGATCGCAGAAGAGCTGGACATGCCTGTGGAACGTGTGCGTGAGATCCTGAAGATTTCCCAGGAGCCGGTTTCTCTTGAGACACCGATCGGTGAAGAGGAAGACAGCCATCTTGGAGATTTTATCCAGGATGATAATGTTCCGGTACCGGCAGAAGCAGCGGCACAGACTCTTCTTAAAGAGCAGTTGGATGAAGTTCTTGACACACTGACTGACAGAGAGCAGAAGGTACTCCGTCTACGTTTTGGTATGAACGACGGAAGAGCAAGAACGCTGGAAGAAGTTGGAAAAGAATTTGACGTTACCCGTGAGCGTATCCGCCAGATTGAGGCGAAAGCGCTTCGTAAACTTCGTCATCCAAGCAGAAGCAGAAAATTAAGAGATTATCTGGATTAGAGGATGAGATGGAATTATCAAAAAGGCTTGAAGCAGTTGCAGACATGGTAACGCCGGGAATGCGCCTGGTTGATGTGGGAACAGATCATGGATATATTCCCATTGATCTTGTCAGGCGAGGTGTGATACCGTCTGCGATTGCGATGGATATTAATGAAGGCCCTCTTCAAAGGGCAAAGGAGCATATCAGGGAGCATGGTCTGGAAGACAAGATCCAGACAAGGCTTTCAGATGGGCTTTGTAATCTGGAAAATGAAGAAGCAGACTGTATGATCGCCGCCGGTATGGGCGGCGGTCTTGTCATACGGATACTTTCGGACAGCTTTGATACGGCTTCGTCACTGAAAGAATTGATTTTACAGCCTCAGTCTGAAATCGCAAGCGTCAGAAAATATCTTTACGAACAGGAATATTGTATTGTGGAAGAAAATATGGTTCTGGATGATGGGAAATACTATCCGATGATGAAGGCGGTAAAATGTAAAAAAGATGAGGCGATTTCTCCGTATACAGAGGAAGAACTGGAATATGGAAGACTTCTTCTTAAGAATGCACATCCGATTCTGAAAGAATATCTGAAAAGAGAGATAGAGATTCAAACGAAGATTCTTCAGACACTTGAAAAGCAGAAATCCGATCGTGCAAGAGAACGTATGACAGAAATACAGCATAGAATAGAATGGATCAGAAAGATTCTTGAAATGTATTTTTAGGAGGTACATAGGGTGAATTGCCGTGAAATAATGGAAGTGATTGAAGAACGTTATCCAAAAGAATACGCATATGACTGGGATAATGTGGGACTTCAGGCAGGAAGATACGAAAAAGAGGTTCAAAAGATTTATATTGCACTGGACGCTGACGACAAGGTGATCGAAGATGCTGTCGTATGGGGAGCGGATCTGTTGATCACGCATCATCCTATGATCTTCAAAGCAATGAAGAAAATCAATGATCAGAACTTTATCGGCCGTAGAGTAATCCGCCTGATTCAAGAGGATATTGCATACTATGCTATGCATACCAATTACGATGTGATGGGGATGGCAGATCTTGCAGGAGAAGTACTTGAAATGAAAGAACCGGAAGTCCTGGAAGAGACCTGTCCAGCGGAAGGTATAGGAAGGGTGGCTGATCTTGCGGAAGAGATGACGCTGGAAGAATGCTGCAGGTTTGTGAAAGATCGTTTCATGGTTCCAAGTGTGAAAGTTTTTGGCAATCCGAAGAAGACCATCAAAAGAATGGCAGTTTCACCGGGATCCGGTAAAAGTGTGATCGGCACTGCAATTTCTAAACGTGCCGATGTACTGGTAACAGGAGACATCGACCATCACGAAGGGATTGATGCGGTTGCTCAGGGACTGGCGATCATCGATGCCGGCCATTACGGAACGGAGTATATTTTTATATCTGATATGGAAAGATTCTGCAGGGAACATTTTCCGCAGATTGAAGTAAAGTGTGCTCCTGTAAATCATCCTTTCTGGGTCATGTAGGGGGAAGCATAGGCGAAGGAGGTTTTTCGTATGGAAATGAAATATTTTCATGTAGAAATAGACAGGCAGAGTAAAGAATATCCGGAGGGAACTTCGTATCTGGAAATTGCAAAGGAATACCAGAACCGGTTTGAAAACGATATTGTTCTTGTACTGATTAACGGAAAGCTGCAGGAGCTTCGGAAGAAGCTTAAGAAAGACTGCCGGATGGAATTTATCACGACTGCGGATGAAATGGGGAATAAGACTTACAAACGGGGAGTCAGTTTCCTGCTTGTGAAATCAATCTACGATGTGGTTGGTCATAAAAATGTTGAGAAGGTCAGAATTCATTATTCGGTAGATAAAGGGTTTTATTTTACAGTCAAAGGGAAGATGACTCTGGATCAGGAGTTCCTTGATAAAGTGGAAGAGCGTATGCATCAGATTGTGGAAATGGATCTGGAAATAGGAAAACAGGCAATACACACCGATGAAGCGATTGAAAAATTCCGTGAATATGGCATGAGAGATAAGGAGAGACTGTTCCATTATCGACGGGTTTCCAGAGTGAATCTCTATAGTATCAATGAATTTGAGGATTATTTCTATGGGTACATGGTTCCATCGACCGGGTATTTGAAATATTTTAAGCTTTATCTGTACGATGAAGGATTTGTAGTGCAGATGCCGGAAAACGATGCACCAAAAGTTGTCCCGCCATTTAACCCGCAGCACAAGCTGTTCCAGGTTCTTAAGGAATCCACGCAGGGTGGAGACCGAATGGGAATCGAGACCATAGGAGATTTAAATGATTTTGTGACGAAAGAAAATCCGCAGGATCTGATTCTTGTACAGGAGGCGCTCCAGGAGAAGAAGATTGCTCAGATCGCAGAACAGATCGTATCGCAGCCGGATAAGAAATTTGTGCTGATTGCGGGACCGTCCTCTTCCGGAAAGACTACATTTTCACACCGGCTTTCGGTACAGCTTAGAGTAAATGGGCTTGTTCCGCACCCGATCGCAGTGGATAATTATTTCGTTAACAGAGAACAGACACCGCTTGACGAGGAAGGCAAGCCGAATTACGAGTGCCTTGAAGCAATCGATGTGGCAAGGTTTAACCGGGATCTTCAGGATCTGCTTGACGGAAAAAGAGTTGAGATTCCTCATTTTAATTTCAAGACCGGAAAGCGGGAGTACAAAGGCGATTTTAAGCAGCTTGGGAAAAACGATATTCTGGTGATTGAGGGTATTCATTGTCTGAACGATGCACTTACGAGTGAGCTTCCAGGAGAAAATAAATTCAAGATTTATATCAGTGCTTTGACGCAGCTTAATATTGATGAGCACAACAGGATTCCGACTACTGACGGAAGACTTCTTCGAAGAATGGTGAGAGATGCGAGAACTCGCGGCACATCGGCGAAGGATACGATAGCAATGTGGAAGTCCGTCCGTAAAGGAGAGGACAATAATATTTTCCCGTATCAGGAAGAAGCGGATGTGATGTTTAATTCGGCGCTTCTCTATGAGATCGCTGTGCTTAAGGCTTATGCGGAACCGATTTTGTTCGGAATTGATAAAAACTGTGAAGAATATCTTGAGGCAAAACGACTCTTAAAATTTCTGGACTATGTTGTGGGAATTGGGAGTGAAAATATTCCTCAGAATTCCATTTTGCGGGAGTTCATCGGAGGCGGATGTTTCGAAGTTTGATAAAACGGGAGGTCATATGGCCTCCCTGAATTTTTGTGTTATAAGCATATCTTCCGGAAGCGGAGAGATAAAATCCATCTGTTTTCCAGTAACAGGATGGCAAAATGTCAGGCGATAGGAGTGAAGTGCCTGACGTTTGATGACGGAGTAATTGGGATTGTATAAAAAGTCTCCGGGAAGCGGATAACCGATGTGCTTCATATGCACCCGTATCTGGTGAGTCCTTCCGCTTTCCAGGTTGATGGAAGCCAGAGAGTATTTTTTTTGGTCAATAGGAGAAATGTCCGATGCAAGTCTTCGAAAGTGAGTTCTTGCAGGCTCTCCAGTCTTAAAATTCACTTCGCGCTCAATGGTGGAACCTTCACGGCGGGCGATTGGCGCATCAATGATCCCGTCTTCCGGAAGCAGTCCTTCAACAACCGCACGATATTCCCGGTGAATTTCCCGTTTTGCCACCATACAGGAAAGAAGAGAAGCACTGTACATATGTCTGGCTATAATTAGAAGCCCGGTGGTATCCCGATCCAGACGATTGATACAGCGATAGGTAAAGGGTTCGTTCTTCTGTTCAAAATACCAGGCGCATGCATTTGCAAGTGTGTTGTCGAAATTTCCCTGGGAAGGATGAATGGGCATCCCGGCCGGTTTATTGATGACCAGTAGATCTACATCTTCATAAACGATGTTTAAAGGAAGGGGAGAAGGCACGATGTTCTGTGAAGAGGATTCTTCTGTCAGAAGGATCGTAAGGGTATCTCCCGGTAAAAGGGACTCGTGTACTCTTGCCCAGACTCCGTTTTTACAGATTCCGTTTTGTGTTTCTTTTAAATGACGGATGACACCAGAAGAATATCCATGAGCTTTTAAAAACTCATGGATATTTCTCGTATCTTTTGTCTTCAATGTATCTTCGGTAATTTGATATTCAAATATTCGTTTCCACATAGAGGAATACTCCCTGTTATTTTCTGTAGAATTCCGTGATTTTATCCATGCGCGCACACATGTTAGTGAAAAGAAGATCAACAATCGTGATAGCTGCCATTGTCTCTACCACAACGACCGCGCGAGGAACAATGACCGGATCATGGCGTCCTTTGATTACGAGGGAAACGTTTTCGCCGTCTTTGTTCACTGATTCCTGCTCGCGGGAAATAGAAGCCGTCGGTTTTACGGCTGCCCGGAAAATAATCTGGCTTCCGTCACTCATGCCGCCCAAGGTGCCGCCGGCATGGTTAGTAAGTTTGGTAAGTGTTCCGTCTTCGGTATAGTGGAATGGGTCATTATTGCCACTTCCGTTTGCTTTGGAAACATCAAAACCGTCACCGATCTCAAATCCTTTTACGGCACCAATGGAGAGGATACTCTTTGCAAGATTTGCTTCCAGTTTATCGAAAACAGTATCTCCGATTCCTGCCGGCATTCCGGTAATAGAACATTCGATGATACCGCCTGCGGAATCTTTCTCGGCGATGCATTTGGAAAGATATTCGGAAGCTTTCTCGGCATATGACGCATTTGGCATATAAAGAGGATTCCGGAAAACCTGTTCGAAATCATACTCTTCTGCCGGGATCACATAAGGACCGATCGCTTTTGTATATGCATGCACTTCAATTCCAAGGGATTTTAAAATTGCAGAAGCTACTGCGCCTGCTGCTACACGTCCTGCGGTCTCGCGGCCTGAAGAACGTCCGCCTCCACGATAATCGCGGAATCCGTATTTCTCATCAAAAGTATAGTCAGCGTGTCCGGGACGGTAAACATTCATGATATTGCTGTAGTCATGAGAACGCTGATCCTGGTTTCGTATTTCGATAGAAATTGGAGTGCCGGTCGTCTTTCCTTCAAAAACACCGGATAATATTTCAGCTGCATCACCTTCCTGACGATGAGTTGTGAACTTACTTTGTCCCGGTTTCCTTCTATTTAGAAATACCTGAATGTCTTCTTCGGATAAGGGGAGCCCTGCCGGGCAGCCGTCAATCACGACACCGATTCCCTTGCCGTGAGATTCACCCCAGGTAGAAATCTGAAATAATTTGCCATAAATGGAACCTGCCATTTGATTCACCAAGCCTTTCTATATGAGTTTTGTTGTCAAAAATCTACTTATATGAAATAATCGATATACATGAACAGTATAATAGAAGAGTAGTAGCGACGCAAGCAATCTTAAGACAAAATTAAGGAAAAAAGGGAGTTTAGTGTTGTATTTGTTGTTAGGTTCGTATTATAATAACGACAGATTGAGGCAAAGGGAGTAAATTAAACTGAATGGTTGATAAGGATATGAAGATGACAGAAGATAATATGGAGAAGGAAGCAGAGCTTATCATGGAAGAAGCATTGAAAGAAATATACGATGAGGTGAATGAAGACGATGAAAAAGAAGAAATCAGTCATGCCTCTGCGCATAAAAAAGTGGATAAAGATGGTAAGAGGGAAGCACAGAATCACTCAGGCGGTGCTTTATCTGTGGATGATGTGGATTCTCAGGCAACCCAGAACGAAAGTGCGAAGAATGACGAGAAGAGTGAAGAAGCTTCTATAGAAGAGCCTGCGGTACACAAGGTTCGTAAAGTAAAGAAAGTCAAAAAGAAAAAGCCGGTTGAAAGTGAAACAGAACCGGAGCTTTCATTAGCTGCAGAAGACGGAGAAGAACTGGAACCGGAACTCACTGCTGAGGATGGAGAAGAATTTGTGGATGATTTTGAGGATGAAGACGCTCTGACTGATGAAGAGAAGGAGGAACGACGCCGGAAGAGATACAAAGTGCTGAAGATCACATTTGGTTCTATCTTTGGAATTGCCGCAGCGGTGTACCTGGGATTTGCATTTTTCTTTATGGGACATTTTCAGTTCCAGACGACAATTAACGGAACAAATCAGGCTTTCAAATCCGTAGAAGATGTGGAAAATTATATGAAGCAGCAGGTGGCAGGCTATACGCTTACACTTAAGGAATCAGATGGAGATGAAGAAGAGATTGTCGGAAGTTCTATTGACCTTACTTATAAGAAGGGAGAGGAACTGAAGAAGCTCCTGAAAGAGCAGAATGCATTTTTGTGGCCTGTAAGTCTTTGGAAGGCACCGAAGATTACAGCGGCGATCGGTGTGGAATATGACGGCGAAAAGCTTACGCAGGTGCTGGATAGCCTGGTATGTATGAAGGAAGAAAACCAGCAGGCACCGGTTTCGTCAATTCCGGAATATAATGGGACAGAGTTTGTTGTAAAGAAAGAAGAAGTCGGAAGTCAGATTAACAGAGAAGTATTTGACCAGAAAGTCAGCGAGTATATCGAGGGCTTTTTGCCGGAGCTTTATATGTCGGAAGAAGAGTGTTATGTAAAACCAAAGTATACAGAGCAGTCACAGGAAGTGATTGATGCCTGCACGGCGATGAATAAGTATTTGACTGCAAGCATTACTTATACATTTGGTTCGTCAACGGAAGTCGTTGATAAAGAACTGATTTCACAGTGGATTTCAGCAGATGAGAACATGGCAGTAACGTTTAACACAGATAAAGTTTCTGAGTACATCAAAGAGCTTGCCGGAAAGTATAATACTTACGGCAGAAAGAGGACATTTACTGCGGGAAACGGAAATACCGTAAGTGTGGAAGGCGGAGATTATGGCTGGCTGATCGACCAGAAGGCAGAATATGATGCTCTTGTTGCGAATATTCAGAATGGCGAAGTCGTGACGAAGGAACCGGTATACAGCTGCACCGCAGCCACACATGACGGGCCTGACTGGGGCGGAACTTACGTAGAAGTGGATCTTACGAACCAGTATATGTATCTGTTCGTAAATGGTTCAGTTGTAACGCAGGGACCGATCGTAACCGGAAAACCGAGTGCGGGAGATGCGACTCCTCAGGGTACTTATCGTATAAAATATTGCCAGAAGAATGCAACTTTAAGAGGACCGAAGCAGCCGGATGGAACGTATGAGTGGGAATCACCGGTGTCCTTCTGGATGCCGTTCAACGGCGGAATCGGACTTCATGATGCGCCGTGGCAGGCTGCATTTGGAGGAGACAGATACCTCACGCACGGTTCTCATGGTTGTGTGAATCTTCAGTATGATGTGGCACAGACGGTGTATAATAATGTATCAGCAGGAACTCCTGTTGTATGTCATTATTAAGAAGAATCAAAGAATGATGTGAAAGATTCAGGACGGCAATCTATGTCGTCCTGTCAGACTGAAAGAGGGTATATATGTACGAATTAATCAAAAGAGATGGTCTTGCTAAAAGAGGAAGACTTCACACAGTTCATGGAGTGATCGAGACTCCGGTGTTCATGAATGTAGGAACAGTTGCTGCGATCAAGGGGGCAGTGTCAACAACAGACCTTCAGGAAATCGGAACGCAGGTAGAGCTTTCAAATACGTACCATCTGCATGTACGTCCGGGGGATCAGATCGTGAAGAAGCTTGGAGGGCTTCATAAATTTATGGTCTGGGATAAACCGATTCTCACCGATTCGGGCGGATTTCAGGTATTTTCCCTTGCAGGACTTCGGAAAATCAAAGAAGAGGGTGTGTATTTTCAATCTCATATTGATGGGAGAAAAATTTTCATGGGGCCTGAGGAGAGTATGCAGATCCAGTCGAATCTTGCATCAACGATTGCGATGGCATTTGATGAATGTCCTTCGAGCGTAGCGACAAGGGAGTATATTCAGGCTTCTGTTGACCGTACGACCAGATGGCTTGCAAGATGTAAAAAAGAGATGGCAAGGCTGAATTCGCTGGAAGATACCATTAATCCGAATCAGATGCTTTTCGGAATCAATCAGGGAGCGATTTATGAGGATATTCGTATTGAACATGCAAAACAGATCACAGAGATGGAGCTGGACGGTTATGCAATCGGCGGACTTGCTGTTGGAGAAAGCCATGAAGATATGTACCGGATTTTAGATGCTGTGGTTCCGTATCTGCCCGTGAATAAACCGACTTACCTCATGGGAGTGGGAACTCCTGCAAATATATTGGAGGCAGTTGAAAGAGGTGTTGATTTCTTTGACTGTGTATATCCAAGCAGAAACGGAAGACACGGACATGTCTACACAAAATATGGAAAACTGAATTTGTTTAATGCGAAATATGAACTGGATGAACGGCCGATTGAAGAAGGATGCCAGTGCCCGGCGTGCAGGCATTATTCCAGAGCATATATCAGGCACCTCCTGAAAGCGAAAGAAATGCTGGGAATGAGGCTCTGTGTTCTTCATAATCTATATTATTATAATCATCTGATGGAACAGATCAGAGATGCAATTGATGAAGGACGATACAGTCAGTTCAAATCTGAGACAATCAGAATGATGGTAGAAAATGTAACAGTTCAGCCATAAAGCTCGAGCCGACTGCTTCGCAGTCTTTCCCGCTGCATATGCAGCTAAGGCTCTCGCTCATGGCAAAGCGCCATATACAGATATTTAAAAGCAGTCTGCTGCAAGTAAACTTGCGCATTCTGATTTTAAATATCTGTGCATGGCTGAAATGTTACTAGAAAATCATTAAAATTTGAGAAAGCACTTGATGAAATCTCAGTTATTGTGTATGATAGCAATAGTGCTTATGAAGATTTAGGAGGAAGTAAGATGAATAATTTGGTTATTATTGTAGTTTATGCTCTGTTTTTCGGTGGACTCTGGTTCCTTTTGATTCGTCCGCAGAAAAAAGAACAGAAGAGAGTACAGCTGATGCTTTCAGAACTTGAAGTAGGCGACACGATTCTTACAACAAGTGGATTTTACGGTGTCGTTATCGATATTACTGAGAACGATGTGATCGTTGAATTCGGAAGCAATAAGAACTGCCGCATTCCGATGCAGAAGCAGGCAATTATGCAGGTTGAAAAACCAGGTGCAGCTCAATAATGAGTGGGAATAAAGCATTGCATATTTGTGCAATGCTTTTAATATATCAAAATTGGAAACGTTACCGATAACGTTTCCGGAAAGTGAAGAGGTGTAAAAATGAGAGCAAGTGGAGTATTACTTCCGGTGGCAAGCCTTCCGTCAGAATACGGAATTGGAGCATTTTCAAAAGAGGCTTACAAATTTGTAGATATGCTGAAGAAGGCAGGACAGAGATACTGGCAGATTCTGCCCTTAGGACCGACCGGATATGGAGACTCACCGTACCAATCTTTTTCGACGTTTGCAGGCAATCCGTATTTTATTGATCTGAATACACTGGTAAACAAGAGATGGATCAGCAAAAAGGACTGTAAAGAGTGTGATTTCGGAAGTGACAGCCGTTATGTTGATTATGGAACAATCTATCAAAACAGATGGGGAATTCTAAAAAAGGCATTTGAGAAAAGTGAAATTGAAAATAATACGGAATTTCAGGCATTTTGCAAGGAAAATGAAGAATGGTTGAATGATTATGCGCTTTATACTGTAATCAAGGAAGAAAACGGTGGTAAAAGCTGGAGTGAGTGGGAGACGGCTTACCGCTTAAGAGATGAAGGGACACTTCAAAGATTTGCGGAAGAACATCAGGAGGGAATCCGTTTCCAGAAGTTCCTTCAGTTTGAGTTTTATGAGGAATGGAACGCTTTGAAATCCTATGCAAATCAGAACGGAATCGAGATCATCGGTGACATTCCGATCTACGTGGCATTTGACAGTGCAGATGCGTGGTCTCATCCGGAACTGTTTCAGTTTGATGAGAACAGAATGCCGGTAGGAGTTGCGGGATGTCCGCCGGATGCGTTCAGTGCGACCGGACAGCTCTGGGGAAATCCGCTTTATGACTGGAATTATCACAAAGAGACCGGATATGAATGGTGGGCGAAGAGAATTGACCATTGCAGGAAGTTATATGACATTATCAGAATTGATCATTTCCGTGGATTTGATGAGTATTACTGGATTCCGGCACAGGATGAGACCGCTGAATTCGGACACTGGGAAAAAGGTCCCGGAATGGATATTTTCCATGCCGTAGAACAAAAACTCGGTAAGATACGAATTATTGCCGAAGATTTAGGATTCCTCACGGATTCGGTTTTAAAAATGGTAGCTGATTCCGGATTCCCAGGGATGAAGGTACTGGAATTTGCGTTTGATTCCAGAGAACCAAGTGATTATCTTCCGCATAACTATACGAAGAATTGCGTGGTTTATACAGGAACACATGATAATGAGACGCTTGCGGGATGGTATCGGAAACTGGATGCGAAGGATAAACGTTTCGCACTGAAATACCTGGGAGCGAAGAAGTTAGACAATAAGGAAGCTGTATGGGCAATCATCCGCATGGCTCTTGCCAGTGTGGCAGATACCTGTATTATTCCGATTCAGGATTATCTGTGCCTTGGAAATGAAGCAAGGATCAACCAGCCATCTACGCTGGGCGGAAACTGGATGTGGCGCCTCAAAAAAGAGGATATTGATAACAGACTTCTGAAGGAAATCCGTGAGATGAGCGAGTTATACGGAAGGGTACCAAAGGAATTTTAAAATGAGCATGACGATCAAGGATATAGCTGTCAAATGTGGTGTCGGGGTCAGTACCGTATCAAGAGCACTGAATAATCATCCAGACATAAACAAGGAGACGAAAGAAAGGATTCTGAAGGTTGTGGCGGATTCGGATTTTGTACCGAATAACAGTGCGCGGAACTTAAAGAGAACGGACGCGCGGGCAATTGCGGTCCTTGTAAAAGAAACTGATGATCCGTTCTTTTCGACCATGATGCAGACAATGGAAATTGAAATTCGTGAAAAAAAGTATTCCTTTTTTATCCGTCACATGACCAGAGGGAAGGATGAGATAGAAGAAGCGGCAAAGCTGATTGAAGAAAAAAGACTGAGAGGTCTGATCTTTCTGGGAGGCAGCTTTGAGGACAAACATGATCGGCTGAAAAAGCTGAAAGTACCGTTTGTGTTGTGTACCTCGGTTCTTTCTAAGATCCCGAAGGGATGCATCGCGTCCTGGGTTGCAGTAAATGATTACGAAGCAAGCAGGAAAATCGTAAATTATCTGTGTGAGACAGGTCATGAAAGGATTGCCATTCTTGCATCAAATAAAGAAGACAAAAATGTGGGACACTTGAGAATGAAAGGCTATATAAAGGCGCTGGAAGAACATCGGATTCCTGTGAGGGAGGAAATGATCTGTAATCTCAAAACGGAAGATCAGGCTTATTCCATGGAAAATGGGTATGCTTTGATGAAAGAGTTTCTGAAAAGAGATTCCGAATGTACGGCAGTATTTGCAATTTCAGATTTGATGGCGATTGGTGCTATGCGTGCACTGAGGGAAGCTGGAAAACGAATACCGGAAGACGTATCTGTTGCCGGATTTGATGGGCTTGGCATAACGGAATATATGGAGCCGCAGGTGACAACGATGGTGCAGCCGACAGGTGAACTTGCAAAAGAAGCAGTAAAAATGTTGTTTGAAATGATTGAATCGAAGAAAAGCTGTGAAGGAAGGTTTCTTCCGGCAAGACTTGCAGTCAGAAGATCGACAGGAGAGGGATGCGTATAAAAATGCATCCTTCTTTTTGCTTTCTTATATCATAAAAGGGAGCATTTTTATACAAAAAAACAGAGAGCACTCTGATTTTTGCGCTTTTACGAATTAAAGGCTTGAAACTATGAGAAAAATAGGATATTATATTGTTTAATAGATTTTGAGGATGAGTGAAAACAACCTCTGAACCGGATATTAACGGAAGGAATGAATAAGATGAACCTGAATATTGGTGTGATTAAGGGAGACGGAATCGGACCGGAGATCGTGACCGAGGCAATGAAAGTCCTAGATAAAACCGGGGAGATATATGGATTTACATGTAATTATGAGCAGCTTCTGATGGGAGGAGCTTCCATTGATGTTTACGGAGTTCCGCTTACAGATGAGACGATTGAAAGAGCAAAAGCAAGTGATGCAGTTCTGATGGGATCGATCGGAGGAGATGCAAAGACTTCACCGTGGTACAAGCTGGAACCATCGAAGAGACCGGAGGCAGGTCTTCTGAAGATCCGTAAAGCATTGAACCTCTTTGCAAATCTTCGTCCGGCAGTGCTTTATGAAGAGCTTGCGGCAGCATGTCCGCTGAAGGAAGAGATTACGGAAGGCGGATTTGACCTGATGATCATGAGAGAACTGACCGGCGGTTTATATTTTGGCGAAAGAAAGACCGTAGAAGAAGATGGTGTGTTAACAGCATATGATTCTCTTACATATAATGAAAATGAGATCAGACGAATCGCTGTAAGAGCATTTGACATCGCGATGAAGAGAAGAAAAAAGGTTATCAGCGTGGATAAGGCAAACGTACTTGATTCTTCAAGACTTTGGAGAAAGGTAGTCGAAGAAGTGGCGGCTGATTATCCGGAAGTAACAGTGGAGCATATGCTGGTAGATAACTGTGCGATGCAGCTTGTCAAAGATCCGAAGCAGTTTGATGTCATTCTCACAGAGAACATGTTCGGAGATATTCTGTCGGATGAGGCAAGTATGGTAACCGGTTCTATCGGAATGCTTGCAAGTGCAAGCTTAAATGAGACCAAATTCGGACTCTATGAACCAAGTGGTGGTTCAGCTCCGGATATCGCAGGAAAAGGAATTGCAAATCCGATTGCAACAATTCTTTCCGCAGCGATGATGCTTCGTTTCAGTTTTGATCTGGACGCAGCGGCAGATGCAATTGAGAATGCAGTATCCAGAGTATTAAAAGACGGATATCGTACCGGAGACATTATGTCAGACGGATGTACGAAAGTTGGAACAGCACAGATGGGAGATTTGATCTGCGAGCGCATTTCGAAATAAGACGCGGATATTAATAATCAGGAGGAGAGAAACATGAAGAGTGATAATGTAAAAAAAGGAATGCAGCAGGCACCGCACCGTTCGCTGTTTAATGCATTGGGATATACAAAAGAAGAATTGGATCGCCCGCTTGTCGGAATCGTAAGCTCATATAATGAGATCGTACCGGGCCATATGAATCTGGATAAGATCGTGAATGCGGTAAAAATGGGAGTTGCCATGGCCGGAGGAACACCGGTTATGTTCCCGGCTATCGCAGTCTGTGACGGAATTGCGATGGGACATATCGGTATGAAATATTCTCTGGTAACAAGAGATCTGATTGCGGATTCTACAGAAGCGATGGCTCTGGCACATCAGTTTGATGCCTTGGTCATGGTTCCAAACTGTGATAAGAATGTTCCGGGACTTTTGATGGCAGCAGCCAGAATTAACGTACCTACAGTGTTCGTGAGTGGGGGACCAATGCTCGCCGGACATGTAAAAGGACAGAAGAGAAGTCTTTCCAGCATGTTCGAGGCAGTAGGATCTTATGCGGCAGGAACGATGACAGAAGAAGATGTCTGTGAATTTGAAAATAAAGTATGTCCGACATGTGGTTCATGCTCGGGAATGTACACCGCGAACAGTATGAACTGTCTGACAGAGGTTCTTGGTATGGGACTTCCGGGAAATGGTACAATTCCAGCAGTTTATTCTGAAAGAATCCGTCTGGCAAAACAGGCTGGTATGAAAGTTATGGAGATGTGGGAGAAAAACATCCGCCCAAGAGATATCATGACAGAGAATGCAATCTTAAATGCATTGAC
>JAXFTO010000002.1:0-13729 GCA_034176745.1 Bariatricus sp.
GTGGAAAGAAGCACTTCACAGAGACTACGAACCTAAGAGGATTGAGCTAAAACAGATTTGCGATATTATGAACAATACTGTGACCGACTGGATTATGAGCGATGGAGCAATGCATTTTGGTGATTATGGCAAGCAACGAGGCTGGGTGCGTGTCGGTTCGTCTCAGGAGATCCCCGACAAAGCGGACAGCGATGGTTTTATGGAAATCCCGAAACAGTTGGAATTGGAGATCCCATTTAAGTAACAAATTTGAGAAGTCTTTTCAATCATGTTACCTTTTTTGTTACCCTTCCCTTGTGGGGGAATTTGGGAAAGGAACGGAACGAATGTAAGGATAGAAAACAGCAGAAAACAAAGCAGATTTAAAGAAATAAACAGTGAAAAAACAAAATATATGAAAACAGATATAACACTTTCTACTTTTGGAAAATCCATGTTGATCTGTTTATGGGACATCTATTGCAATGAACTGCAATAGGTGTTTTTTGTTTGCTCACTTCTGACGAGGAAACCAAATGGATAAAAACAGAGATATCATCCATATCATTGAAAATCTTAAAAACCAAAAAGAATTATTGAACTCTGAGCTCAATCTAGGTATCATAGATACAGACGGTGCTGGATATGAACTAGAAATGATTAATAAAAAAGAACGGGCTCTCAAGGAACAGCTTGTGCTCACAAACCATGTAACAATGAACGGTGCACCACGTTCCATAAGTTTTCATGAAGCCACGGAAAGTAATCCAAAATCCTATTGGATTACCAAAATGCCTGACGGAAGAAAAATAAAGGCTTCTACCCGTGACGGACTTATGGATAAGCTCTACAACTATTATGTTGGCGGAATTTCAGATTTGTCACTAAAATCAGTTTTCAAAGCTGCTCTTGCAGAAAAGGCAGCTACCGAAAATCCCAAACAGAACACACTCGATAAAAATGAAGCAGATTTCAAACGTTTCATTTCTGCCGAGCTCTCTGAAAAGGATATTCGTGCCATTACTGAAATCGAATTGAAAAAGTATATACAGGAATGGGTAAACAAAGAACATCCCAAACAGAAAGCATTTTTAAGCTTTAAGGGTATACTAAACCTTACGTTTGGCTACGCCTATTCCCATAAGCTTATTGCTGAAAATCCTGTTGCTTCTATCAAGAATAAGCCATACATCAAATCCTGTGATACGAAAAAAGCGAAACCAGAAGAAAAAATCTTATCTCCAAATGAGATTGATGAACTGAAAGCAGAAGTCAGGCATCGTATGACATTAAAAAAGTACAGTTCCTACTACATCAATGGTTATGCAATGCTTTTTGCGATTGAAACAGGTGTACGTGTTGGTGAGTTATGCGCATTAAAATGGGAAGATATCAAAGAATACTCTATCCACATTCATTCCCAGCAATTATCCAGAAAGGGAACCAGTGGCAAGGAATACTACCTTGTACCATATACCAAGAATGAAAAAGGCATATCCGAGGATGGACGTGAATTTCCATTAACCAAAAATATAAAAGCCCTGTTAGACGAAATAAAGTCCAAACAGGATAAGCTCAGCATCCATTCCGAATACATCTTCTGTCATGAAAATGGCGAATGGATCAAGACAGATGCTTACATCACCTTCCTCAGAAGATTATGCCAGTCCAAACATTTTCATGTGACCAACAATCATGCCCTGCGAATGTCACTCAATTCAAATGTGCTGATTCCAAAGGGCGTATCTGTTGAAGACAGGGCTGCAATGCTTGGTCACTCGATTGAAACAAACTTAAGGCATTACAGCTTTGCACAGAAAGATTATTTAGACAATGTAAGAGCGATTTTAGATTCAGACTGTGAAGAAATGTGTGAAAACACCTCGGGAACCCCTAGGGAACCCCACAAAATCATCCAATTTTCCAAAAAAGAAAGCCCAGAATACTTGATTTCTCAAGCATTCTGAGCCTCTTAGCACAGTGCGGAAGATGGGACTTGAACCCACACGCCCTTGCGAGCACTAGAACCTGAATCTAGCTCGTCTGCCATTCCGACACTTCCGCGTCAACAGTAGTTATATTAACACATCACGATTCAAATTGCAAGAGGAAAATTACAAAAAAACACTTTTTTATAAATGCAAATTATGTATTGACACAACCGTATCATCTGTATATACTGTATATATACAGTTAAACACATCGAGGTGATGCAATTTAATGAATATTTACATTAACAACAAAAGCAGTGCCCCCATTTATGACCAGATCTATTCACAGATCAAGAATCAGATCATAAGCGGAGATTTAAAAGAAGACGAAGCGCTTCCTTCCATCCGCAATCTGGCAAAGGATCTTCGGATCAGTGTCGTGACGACCAAACGGGCCTATGACGAACTTGAGCGAGAGGGTTTTATTTACACAATTGCAGCGAAGGGCTGCTTCGTTGCACCAAAGAATGTAGAACTTCTGCGTGAAGAGAATCTGAAGAAAATCGAGGAGCACATGCAGATGATCACACAGCTTGCAGCTTCCTGCAATCTGAATAAGGAAGACATTATTGAAATGTTCCAATTGATATGGGAGGAATAATTTATGAATGCACTGGAAATCAAAGATCTTACCAAAAGCTACAAAGATTTTACACTGGATCATCTGAATCTTACACTTCCAAGCGGATGTATCCTTGGACTTATCGGTGAAAATGGTGCCGGTAAGAGTACCACCATCAAACTGATCCTTAATATTATCCGTAAAGACTCTGGAAATATTACCCTGCTGGGCCATGACAGCGAGAAGATTCTGCTTCGTGCCAAAGAAGATATCGGTGTTGTTCTGGATGAAGTCGGATTTCCGGAATGTCTGACAGCCAAGCAGGCCGACAGCATTATGAAGCATACGTTTTCCCGCTGGGATTCGGCTCTGTATAGTCAACTTCTTACCAGACTTGCAGTTCCCGAGAACAAACCCTTCAGTGATTTTTCCCGTGGTATGAAGATGAAGCTCGGTATTGCCGTCGCACTCTCTCATCACCCGAAGCTCCTGATCCTCGATGAGGCGACCAGCGGTCTGGATCCTGTTGTGCGTGATGAAGTAGTTGACATGTTCTATGAATTCACAAGGGATGAAGAACATTCCATCCTGATTTCTTCCCACATTGTAAGCGATCTGGAGAAGCTTTGCGATTACATCGCTTTTCTTCATAAAGGGAAATTACTGTTATGTGAAGAGAAAGATATTCTTATGGAAGAATACGGACTTATCCATTGCACTGCCGAGCAGCTTGGAGAACTGGATCCGTACGCTATTAAAGGAGAGAAACGGACTTCCTACGGAATTGAAGTCCTGATTCGTCGGGACGCTGTTCCTTGTGGAATCCCCATCAGCCCGGTGACCATCGAAGAACTTTTTATTTTTATGGTGAAGGAGGTACGATAGTATGAAAGGTTTACTTCTGAAAGATTATTATATGACACGTAAATACTGCCGCTCATTTTTCTTTATCATTTTTATCTTTATAGCAGTATCCGTGTTTGCAGACGGAAATTTCTTCTTTACATTATATCCCATCGTTTTTGCAAGTATGATTCCTGTCACACTTCTTGCATATGACGAAAGGAGCAAATGGAATATCTACAGTGAGACGCTTCCCTACTCAAGGGCTCAGATTGTCTCTGTGAAATATCTGATGGCACTGATTCTGATAAGCGGCGTCTGGATTTTTTCGTTTGCCGCAATGATTTTAAAATGCACCACTACTTATACCGCTTTCACGAAAGAACTCATTTTCTCAGGACTTGCGCTTCACGCTACCGGACTTTTATGTGTTTCTATTCTTCTTCCGGTGATTTTTAAATTCGGTTCTGAGAAGGGGCGGCTTGTCTATTTTGTTATCATTATCGGAACCTGTGTAATCGGAGCCACTGCGATGAATCTAAGCAATGAACTGAATTTTTCACTTCCCGATAAGATTCCCGCATTTTTGTTTCCATTAGCCGCACTACTTATATTTGCGCTTTCCTGGGGACTTTCTATTAAAATTTATCAAAAAAAAGAACTATAGTGTTTCTATCACAAGAAAAAGGGTGTTACTATGATAACGCTCTTTTTCTTTTTGCTTATAAAAGCGTAATTTTTTGTGTTATAATACAAATATAGTCAGCTATTTTGACCTGATAATGTTTTTCCCAAAAGAAAGTAGGTGATTGTACAAGATGGCAGAAATACTTGAAAGCAAAAAAGAATACACCATTTATGACCCATTTTATGCAAAACTCTGGCGGTAAAAATGAACAATTTTGTTTACAGGCGCTATACTTATTCCAATTGTTTACAAGATCTCATTAACCCTGATTCACCAGAACCGGTAAAGCTTATGGCTTCCAATTTCCTTAAGAAAATTGTTCATGGAAATTTTTGTCTAATGGTAACACTTATTGACGATGTTTCTTCCTCAACAGCGTACGCTCCCGTTGCCATAAACCATATTACCCAGGCATTCAAAAATGTCATATGCACCACTTTTGACAACTGCATTATTACATTAATTGGTGGAATGTCATCAAGAAACCTCACTGAAAAAGAAACGATTATGATTGAGAATATTACAAAAATTCTGAATCAGGTGTATTCAGTAAATGGTATTTCCAATTGTTTTTCCTGTTTGGAGGAAATTCCCATATATTATCCTCAAGCCTATTACACCACTCAACTAAAACGCAAGGGAACAACCTATTACAAAGATGTAACCGGACCGGCGTCTATGGTTATGACCTTGCAGAATGTTCCTTATGAAACATTTGTACATCCGGCTTTAGAAGAGCTCCTCGCCTATGACGAGGAACATAACACGCAATATTTTGACACCTTACGTATTTACAGTCTTTATCTGCACGATAAAGAAAAAGCTTCCAGTGAGCTCGGGATTCACCGTAATACGCTTTTATATCGACTTAATAAAATTCAGGAGATTTTTGATCTTCCCTTCGAAGAACCCGAAACAGCACTATACCTAGTGAACAGCTTTGAATTTTATCAAGTAAAAAAAATGATGGATGCTCAAACATAAGAAAAAAGACACCGTTCCTTACGGTGCCTTTTGTTCTTGATAGAATCGTCTCGGGCGAATGAAACAAATTCTATCTAAACAAACTATATCTTTAATCCTGCGGCTTCATATGTATAAATTATTACTAATCTGATTTTACCATATCATTCATACTGTAGCATTGTTAAATACTTAAAATCCAGCCCACGTGTTTGTGTAAATTAACAAGAAGTTAAAACTCATACACATACAGTTCATGCAACGCCCTTGTTGCGCAGATGTACCGGTACTGTCCAAAAAACGTATTTTTCCTCTGCCCACCGACTACAAATACCTGGTCAAATTCCAATCCTTTTGCCATATAATAAGTCGTAACCGTAATTCCCTTTCGAAATATGGAACTGTCTCTGTCTATATAGCTAACATCTTTCCTACGCTCTTTCAAATACGCAAAGGCCTCTTTTGCCTCATCCTCCGTCATCGTAAGCACTGCTGCCGTCTCGAATCCTTCTCCACCAATCCGGACCTTCGTAAGCACATCATCCAGAGCCTGATTCAACTCCCGTACTGCAATCTCTTCTACCGGTTTTCCGTGCCTCTGCAAATACTCAATTCCGTTCACCTCTGCCACGCGTCTCGCATATTCCGCAATCTCGATCGTATTACGATAGCTCTTATTAATCTCAATCTTACGCACATCTCTTCCGAATATTTGCGGAAGGAATCTAAGAACATCCTGTTGCTCAGCATCTACCGTCTGTGCTTTATCTCCGAGAATCGTCATTCGGCAGTCAAATAATTTTTCCAGGATCACATACTGCAGATAAGAATAATCCTGCATCTCATCAATAACCAGATGACGGATATTTCTTCTCGAAGCCCCTTTGCAGAGTCGGTATTTCAAGTACAACATCGGGTACACATCCTCATACGCCAATGTCCGCATTTCCCTCGGCACATCCGGAAGTACCGGAAATCCGCTTTCTTCCATCAGCCAGTTATAGATTTCATACACATCCGTTGTAACATACATCTTCATGAACATGTCCCGGATCACTTCCAGTTCCTCTTCGCAAAGATTCTTTCCGTAAAGCGTCTCGTACTCATCCACGAAATATTCCATGACAGCTTCCATTCTGGACAAAAGCGGTACCTCACCGAATTTGAAATAGAAAAGCTTCAGAAGTTCTTCTTCTGTTCTTATCATTCCTTTGTATTCAATATCTTTAAAATCAACCAGCTCGTCTTCAAGCCCTACCAGGAATCCCTCAACAGCACCAATAAATTCCTTGGACTGCTTCCAGCGAAATCTCTGCTCTTCTTCCGTAGAAACTCCCTGCATTCTTCGCTCAATCTGATGATATCTGTCTTCACAATCCGCTGCCACATCCTTCAGTTCACGATAAGCAAAGAGATCAAAACTCATTTCCTGAATGTTCTCCTCACCAAGTTCGGGCAGAATATGGGAAATGTAGTCCGCAAATACACTGTTCGGTGACAGGATCAGCACATTGGATGAGTTCAGTTTCTTCCTGTCATGGTACAGAAGATAAGCAATCCTGTGAAGTGCGATGGATGTCTTCCCACTTCCCGCCGCGCCCTGAATGACCAGAATTCTGTCCTTCGTATTACGAATTATTTCGTTCTGCTCCTTCTGGATCGTGCGGACAATATTCTTCAGCTTCACATCACTGTTCGCTCCCAGCTCCTGCTTCAAAATATCGTCATCGATCTTCATATCACTTTCAAACTCATATATCATCCGTCCTCCACGGATCTTATACTGCCATTTGGATAAAATCTCACCTTCTAAAATCCCGGCCGGTGCTTCATAAGAAGCCGGTCCTTTATCAAAATCATAAAACAAACTGCTGACCGGTGCTCTCCAGTCGTAGATCAGCGGTATTCTTCCGCGTTCTTCTGCGAAATTACCGATGCCGATGTAAAATGTCTCCGCCTCATCGTCTCCGTCATAAACGAAATCCACACTGCCGAAAAACGGTGAATCCAACATTTTCTTCAGTCGGCTTTTCATCTTCTGATTCTCCTGGTTCGCATTTACCTGCGCCAGAAGTGCCTGCTGGTTATCAAAATTCTCATAACCATACTGATCCATCTCAGTGTAATTTTCCCAGTAATATTCGTTCATTCCTTCAATGTCTTTCTGGACTGTCTGAATCGTCTCCCCAATCTCCAGAATCCTTTTCTTCAGTTTCTCCGTCACCATATGAAGGAACTCGTTGCCTCTTGTCATATCTCTCTATCCTTCCCGATCTGCATATTCCATCCGGCTCTTGCTTCCGTACGTTCTATCTTAACACAGTGGGAGTCGATAGAAAAGGCAAAATTCTAATCTTCCTTCTTCTTCAGCATACGCATGATCAGATCCACCGAACCCTTGATTCCATAGCTGGAACTATTTATCAGCAAATCGTAATTCGATGCCTTTCCCCATCCAAGTCCCGTATAGAACTTATAATAGTTAATATGCTTGCGGTCCAGATCATGAAGCATCTTTTTCGCCTGTTTTTCCGTCAGATCTTTGTTAATCTCCATTACTCTCTGCACACGCCTCTCGAACGGCGCCGTTATAAAGATACTGATGTGAGGGATATTATTGTTGGCAAGGATAACGTCGGCACAACGTCCCATGACGATAAAATCTTCTTCCTTTGCCATATCACAGAGCAGCTTACTCTGGTTAAAAAATACAGCATCCTTTTTCGGAAGTCCGTGATACCTGTTAAATTCTTCCAGCCTTTGTTTTAACGTAACATCCTGCGGTTTCGTAAAGGCCTGTTTCGTTCCAATATATCTGGCACGATTTTCCTCATCATGGATATAAGGATAACCGCCTTTATCGCTCACGGTTCCTTTCTCCGCCTCCAGTCTTCGAAGCACCTCATTAAAAATTTCCACATCATAATAATTGATCTTAAGGGCATCCGCAAGCTGGAAACCAATCTCGCTTCCGCCACATCCATAAGTACGCCCGATACAGATGATCATGTGGTCATTGTCACCGAAACGCTGTGTCAAAGTATTCAGCTTCGCACGTTTTACATCCAGAATATCCCCTTCCGCAAAACTTGTCGGAAGCTCTTCTACCGTTTTCAAAATACGGTCATACTCACGCATAATTTCGCTCCGCACCGTTTTTTCACGAATAGTACGTGCCATATTACTGATCAGAGCAAGTTCACTTCTAAGCGTGTGTCCTTCATTTCGCTCACCAAGGCTCTCAACAATATCATGGATGCATCGTTCTTTATTTCCATTAAACACCCGTCCCAGAGAAGAACCAAGATTCTCATAAACCTTTGCATCCAGATTATAAATTTCTTCTGCCAGATTCCGCAGGCTGTTTTCATTATACTGCATACTTTTTCTCCTCCTTATCTAAAAAATACAAGTGTATCCAACAGGAACACTGGAACTAATACACAAATCGACCAGAATAAATAATGGAAAAAGGATGGCATGCGGATACCGTTTTCTTCGGAAATTGATTTCACCATAAAGTTCGGCGCATTTCCAATGTACGTATTCGCTCCCATAAATACCGCACCACATGAAATCGCTGTCAGCATTTTCACCGGAACGGTTCCAAGGGTTGTTGTAATTCCCTTCGCAAATCCCATAACTCCCGCAGTTGTGAGGAATACAAGGTAAGTCGGCGTGTTGTCAAGGAAACTTGAAAGTGCACCGGTTACCCAGAACATTTCTACCGGTTTCGTAAGTCCAAGACCCGATCCCATACTCTTTAAAATCATGAGTGCAGGCTGCATCGTGATAAAAATACCAATGAAAAGCACTGCAACTTCCTTGATTGCTCCCCATGTGAAATGGTTCTTCTTACGTACTTCTTTGCCGGTTGTCTTAAAGGATAAAAATGCAGCCAGCAGGATGATTGTCATCTCAATGATAGCAGGCCATGTAAGTGTCACACTTCCCAAAATATGAATGCCGCGAACAGCGCCTGACGCATCCTTGAAAAGCGGCAATTCCGGAAGTATCCCGCTTAAGATCACCGCAGCTACGATCATTACCAGGAAAATGAGATTGTGAAGTCCGTTTATCGTAATCTTCGTACCCGGTCTGCTGATATCCGGCATTCTTCCTTTCGCGATTTCCCTGCAGTATGCACGACGATCGATCCAGTAAAATATAGTCAGCAGAACAACCATATTAAAAATCAGAATCGGGAACAGGTGCAGACTCCAGAAAAATGGAACACCTCTGGAAAATCCCATCAAAAGCGGCGGATCACCAATCGGTGTCAGACAACCTCCGATGTTGGACACCAGGAAAATAAAGAACACCATAATATGCGCTCTCTTCTTTCTCCATGAATTCATCTTGATCACCGGACGAACCATCAACATACTCGCACCCGTTGTCCCTATGAGACTGGATAAAACCGTTCCTATCGTCAAAAGTATCACATTTACCCTCGGGGAACCGGCCAAATCTCCCTCCATGGTAATATTACCGGCAACACAGAAAAGTCCGAACAGTAGTACAATGAACGTCAGATAGTCTCCTACAATACATTCTAAAACGGTTTCTGCTGCCGTTCCCATACCATAGACTACCGCATACGGTATCATGAATAAAAACGCCCACATGACCACAATCGCAGGCTGATATTTCTCCCAAAAATTTGGTTTGATAAGCGGCATCACTGCGATGCAAAGCAAAAGTCCCGCAAACGGGATGCACATCCAAAGCGGCGGAACAATCGCTTCCGCTGCCTTCGCAGCCTGATCCGCTGCCATGACTGACATAGGACTTATCAGATTAACTAAGATAAGAGTGAATAAAGCAGTCATAAAATAATCTCGTTTTTTCAATTTAACACCCTCCTTGACTCATATTTCCGAGCACTTCCATACTATTTTAGCATTCATACTATATCACACGAGCGATAAATATTACACCGTCATATTCACGAATTTTCCTCTTATTTCCCACCTTGCAGACAGCTATTTGCGCATATTTCTTATTAATAAGTAAAAAAGCAGAAAGAACGCGCTGCAGACTTCACAGTCTGCAGCGCGTTCTTTCATTGTCCATCTATTATGCCAATGAAGCATTATCCTTCAATTGTAATATATTTCTTCGTCTCTACTACAGGTTTTGCTTCCTTCTTCGGAATCTCCAGTTTGAGGATACCATGTTTGAATTCACCTTTAATATCTTCTACCGTCAGATCTTCGCCTACATAGAAGCTTCTCTGGCACGCTCCACTAAAACGTTCCTGTCGAATATATTTTTCGGTGGATTTGTCCTTACCATCTTCCTCAAGTTCCTTCCTGGCGCTTATTGTCAGATAACCATCCTCCAGAGTTACGTCTACTTCTTCCTTCTTGAATCCCGGGAGCTCTACTTCAAGCAGATATCCTTTATCGTGTTCACGAATATCCGTCTTCATGATATTCTTTCCCCGGTTTCCGTAAAGTTTCTTCTCCATTCTCTTTACGTCTTTGTCATTATAAAACGGGAAACTCCAAAAATCATCAAAAAAATCATGTCCAAAAATGCTAGGTGTCATCATAAGTCATTCCTCCATCCAAATCAAAAATCATCTATTTCAAGATAAAAGCCTTATCTTAGGCTGTATCTCCTTCCAAAGAAGGATATATTATCCTTCAATGGAAATAAACTTCTTAGCTTCTGCTGCCGGCTTTGCTTCCTTTTTCGGGATCATCATCTTCAGTGTTCCGTCCTCAAATTTAGCTTTGATGTCTTCCTCTGTCACATCATTTCCTACAAAGAAACTTCTGCTTCCGGTTCCTGAATATCTTTCCCTGCGGATGTAGTGTCCCTTCTCATCCTTGTCATCTTTCTTCGCATTCACAGAAGCGTGAATAGTGAGATAACCATCTTTCAATTCTGCCTGCACATCTTCTTTCTTCGCACCCGGAATATTCATCGTAATCTCATATGCGCCATCCTTATCCTGGATATCTGTACTCATCAAGTCAGTTGCAGCGTAACTTCCGAATGGGTCCTCAAAAAAGTTATCAAATACATCGTTCCTAAAAATACTAGGCATTAACATAAGTCATCGCTCCTTCTAAAAATATATATGCATGTTATATTGTTTGTAACTTTGAACTATGGGATTCAGAATATTGATTCTTTTTCTTCTTTCCTTTTGTTCTAGATGTAATATAACACTTATTATTAGCACTGTCAATAGGTGAGTGCTAATTATTTTGTGAAGATTGTGTGAACGTTACGAGCCATGCACATTTACGTGAAAAGCCCTCTTTATCAAGCTTGCTTGATAAAGAGGGCTTTTTCATGGAAATGTATAGGGCGACAGCCCTACAGCGAGGGAATCTATGATACCGCTGGACGTGACGCTTCCGAAATGATGGAACTGCTTTTCTGGCTGGATGAATTTAATCCATCTGCATTGCATCTGTTTCTTCCTCGGAAATTTCCTGGTGAAAAATGCAATGAAGTAGCAGACACTTCCGTTTACTACCATGACAATGATAACTGGCCGGCTCATGCACCTGTCTGTATGTGGTTTGACTATGGAGTTCTGAACAATTTTCTGAAAGAATGGGTAGTTCGGATGGATGAACTGAAATCCGGTGTGATTACCAGAGATGAATATTTTGAATGGAAAATCAACTGGCCACAGACCTGTGACGGGTGTGGAAAATTTGAACCCAAGAAGAAATGGCGTACTTCCTCATCTCAATAACAGAACAGGCTCACAATCTCCCATCAGTGGTGATTCTGAGCCTTTATTTTTTGAATGAATTTCTTACTTTTCTACATTTTTTTATATTTTCGATTTTTCGTTGCTGCTGTAAAGCTTATCTTTCCTTTATCAGCCAGTTCTTTTAGCAATTGTCTCGTTCTTGAGCCTTTCAGACCAATAAGCTCTGCAATTTCTTCCGCACTGTATTCTACATTTGTATCCATGAGAGACAGGATTTGTTTATGACGATCTGATAAATCCACTTCTAATTCTACGACTTTATCTGCCGATTTTTCTGCCGATTCTGCCGATTTTTCTGCCAATTCTATTGCTTCTGAATTAGAGTTTTCTTGTACTTCCTGCAACTTAGAAATCATTTTCAGTGTTAAAGTCACCTGATTTAATCTGGTATCCTCTTCCAACACTGGTTCTATCCACCCTGCATTTTCCCATGTAGCAAGAATCGCTGGAAATCCAGAACCGGCATTATCCCCAAAACCTACCATTCTCAGCATCGTCTGCATACGAGGATTTCTTGATTTTGAATTACCCCCACGATAAATATCTTCCACAGGAAGTTTTAAGATTCCTGGATTCGTAAATTCAAATTCATTCGAACACTTGATTACTTTTAATGTACCGGCATCAGACAGATAATCTGCATGTATGATCTGATTTACAAAAGCTTCTCTCACAGCCTTATGCACAGGAGTTTCATCAATACGCTGTATCCCTTCCAATTTAAACGGCTTCTTCAAATCCTCTGTCAGCTTTGGAGTTACTTTCATAAAGAAATTAAACAGATTATTTTCCCTCTCTTCTGTCTCTGCGATATCCACCAAGTTTTTCAAGAAAAGATTTATTGTCCAGTGCATTCCAGACATGTCCGTCATTTTGTATCTCAAAAATCTGACGATATATACTTTTAAAAATCATCTGAATCTTCTGCCCATTTCTCCAGTGTCCGGAAGTCAATCTTTCCTGCTCCTGTTGTCGGCAGTTTCTCTACAAAGTGATATTCAAAAGGCCAGGAGTTTTCTTTCAATTCCTCTCTACAGAGCTGTCTTAATTCTTTTTCCACATTGTCTCCGGTATCTTTGGATTTCAATGTCACATAGGCAATCACAAGATAACCTTTTTCACCGTTGAGTCTTCCTACTACCGCACATTTATCCACGGCAGAATGCCTGCTCAATACATTTTCAATCTCCATCGGATAAACTCTTGACGGTATCTTATCTGCTCCGATCGACCACAAGATTCTCTTCTGTCTTCCGGTCAGTCGGAAATATCCTTCTTTTGTCACATGCCCCAAATCTCCGGTTCGAAGCCATCTTGTTCCGTTCTCTTCGAAAATGATTTCTCTTGTAGCTTCCGGATTCTTATAGTATTCCATCATCATACTCGGACCGCTGACACAGATTTCACCTTCCTGCTCATATCCTAGCTCCTCGCCCTTATCAATGTCTAATATCTTAATATTGTTACAGAAAAATGGAAGCATGACAGGAAATTTATGATTGCTTGTACATACAGGTCCTGCCATCTCTGTCATTCCATAACCGTTCATTAATCCATATGGGGCATGATGCTCTTTCAAAAAATTAAACGTATCTGTCTCCCATGATTTATTCATTCCATCTCCGCCATAGGCTATCGTCTTTGCAAAAGAAAGATTCATTCTCTGAACCTTTTCATTCTTCATTAGTGCTTCTATATGCAATGCACCACCACTTAAATGATTCGGTTTATATTTCAAAAACTGTTGTGAAAAATGCTCTGCTGCCGGATCTGGGCAAAGAACATCCTCAAGACATGTACATAGTGCCATATGTACCCCAAAAAATAAACCATAGGCTAAGAAAGGCGGAATGATATCTAAAAAACGTTCTCCATTTTGAAAGTCCAGCACTTTATCTGCATATTTGTATTGAAATGCTATCGTATTCGCTGCGCGGTTTGACAACAGTACACCTTTTGCC
>JAXFTO010000003.1:0-73230 GCA_034176745.1 Bariatricus sp.
TAACGGAAGAACAGAATTATAACATGATTGATGGAAGAATGAATAACCTGCCATCAAAACCGAGAAAGATTGGTCAGCGCATTTTTTCGCTTTTATGATGTTAAACGGTAGCGGGTAATATTCTTCCAGTTGGGTGGAAAACCCATTTTATTCAGGAGTTCTTCGCTGTCTATATGGACAAGTTTTTTCGAAGTATGGTCAATCAGAGCAAAAAATTCTCGTTCCACATAGAAACTGTGCTTCTTTGACAACAGAAATAATCGGTTTCCAAGTGCTTGTAGGGTGATTTTAGTCTATTTGCCACCGATTTGCAATCCACGAAAATAAAACCATGTGAAAACAAAAAGCAGTTCAACCGCTTTTTGGTTTTACGCCTGTAACGATTTTTCAAATACATCAACAGCAGTCGGTTGTATCGCATCAGTATTGAAAGTATAAGTTTGTAATGTGGTTTCGGTATTCTTATATTTATCTTGACATATATATCGCAGTGTGATATATAATATATAACGAAGTGCGATACATATTACTGCGATACATTAAGAGCGAAAGGAGGTATGGACAAATGGATGCGCACATTAAAAAAGTATATGTTCCAATGACGGAAACAGGGTTCTACATCCTGTTATGCTTAAAAGAACCAAATCATGGATACGGAATTGTTCAAAAGGTAAAAGATCTTACGAATGGAGATATTGTTCTTGCGCCGGGCACAATGTATGGCAGTCTGTCCAAGATGGAAAAAGATGGATTAATCTGTTTCCTAAGGGAAGAAGAAAAGCGAAAAATATATGTAATTACAGATTTGGGACAAGAAGTACTGGAAATTGAAATGAAGAGGATTGAGAGATTGTATCGGAATATGAAGGAGATGAGATAATGGGAAAAGTTAAGACAGTATTTAAATTTTATACAATTTCGGAGTACAGGAAAGAAGAAGAATTCCTCAGCTCCATGCATAGACAAGGATGGAAATTTACGAACAAGTTTATGGTACCTGACCCCAATGGTCTTCACTTGTAGAAGAAGGAGGCGATAGCTTAGAAAAAACAATTTCATCTTATAAATGGTAAAGGCGAAAGGCATCTCTGAAAGGGGATGTCTTTTTTTGCCATTTGTGATAAGATAGACTTACGTTGAAATTTAGGAAGAAGATGGAAGGTTATTATGAATAGAAAGACTCGGAAAATACAACTGATTGCAAGATTTTTTGATGGTGCAAAGCGGTATTTTGTGACGGCTATTGTGGCATCTCTTTTCATGACACTTTTGAATTCTCTGACACCGCAGATTTTCCGTTTTACGATCGATGCGGTGCTGGGAAGTGATGAATATCCTTTTTTGGCAGAAAATCTTTGGGTGATGGGCATACTCTTGATTGGAACTTCGCTTTTATCCGGAGCTTGCATGTTTATTTGCCGTTATCATACTGCAAAGGCTGGAGAAAATTTTGCAGAAAATATGAGAAATGCATTGTTTGCGCATGTGCAGAAGATTCCGATGATCTGGCATGATAGAAACCAAACAGGAGATATTATTCAGCGCTGTACTTCGGATACAGAGGTAATCCGAAATTTTGTGGTAAAACAGCTGTTGGAAGTATTTCGTACCATTTTTTTAGTGACGGTTTCTTTTGGAATGATGGTTTCAATGAATAGGAAACTTGCCTTCATGGTGCTTCTTTTTGTGCCGATTGTTGTGGCATATTCGTCGATTTTCTATCGACTGATTGCGAGAAGATTTACAGACGCGGATGAAGCGGAAGGAATGCTTTCCACTGTGGTTCAGGAAAATGCCACCGGCGTTCGTGTGGTGAGAGCGTTTGGCCGAGAGAAATTTGAAATGGACCGTTTCCGCGAGCGAAACGATGCATTTGCAGAACTGTGGATTAAATTGGGAACCATTTCTGGACTTTACTGGGGTGTTGGCGACTTGATTACCGGACTTCAGGTAGTTGCAGTTATTGTGTTTGGTGCAGTTGAGGCGGTACATGGAAACATTACGGTAGGAGAATTTGTTGCCTTTGCTTCTTATAATACATCTCTTGTGTGGCCGATCCGAGGCCTTGGAAGAATTCTGTCTGATATGAGTAAGGCAGGCGTTTCTTTTGAACGTGTGGACTACATCATTCAGGAAGCGGAAGAAGCGTATGGAAAGAAAGTGGAAGAGCCAACCGAATCTTACGATGTTTCCTTTGAACAGGTAACATTTGCATATAATGAAGGACAGACAGTGCTGAGAGATGTTTCGTTTAACATTCCACAAGGGACGACGCTTGGAATTCTTGGAGGAACTGGAAGTGGAAAGTCCACAATTACGCAGCTTCTGACCCGTTTTTATGAACTGGAAGATGGAAATGGTGTGATCAAGATTGGCGGAAAAGATGTGCGGGAAATTCCATTGGAAGAAGTGCGCCGACAGGTAGGAATTGTTCTGCAGGAACCATTTTTATATTCCAAAACGATCAAAGAAAATATTGCAGCGGCAAATCCAGGGGTGACCATGGAAGAAATCCGTGCTGCAGCAAAAATTGCATGCGTGGATGATGCGATCATGAGTTTCCCAGATGGCTATGACACCATTGTTGGAGAACGCGGGGTGACTCTTTCAGGAGGACAGAGACAGCGTGTAGCCATTGCCCGTATGCTGTTGCAGAAGGCACCGATTATGATTTTCGATGATTCCTTGTCTGCGGTAGATTCAGAGACTGATTATCTGATTCGAAATGCATTGAAAGAACACATGAAAGATGCAACTGTGATTTTAGTATCCCATCGAATCACAACATTGATGAGTGCCAACAAGATCATGGTGCTTCATCAGGGTGAAATTGAGGAAATGGGAACACATAATGAATTGATTCATCAAGATGGAATTTATCGCAAAATTTATGATATTCAGATGAGCCACGATGACAGAAGAGAGGTGAGACAGGAAAATGGCAACTTATGAAGAACAAGAATATAACAAACCGTTTCAGTTAAAGGTATGGGCACAGATGCTGCCATACTTCAAACCATATAAAAAATACTTTTTCATCACATTTGGGCTGAACATTTTTCTGGCAGGGATGGATATCCTGACTCCACTGTTCCAAAGTTATGCCATCAACAACTTTATCGTGCCAGATACATTGGACGGCATTTACAAATTTGCCATTGCTTATGTGGCAATGATTGTAGGACAGACAATCAGTGTATATTGGTCCGTTCACGCGGCGACATCTATCGAAATGAACATTGGAAAAGATTTGAAATGGGCCCAGTTCGAACATTTACAGCAGTTATCTTTTTCTTATTATAATACCACTCCGGTGGGTTACATTCATGCCAGAGTTATGAGTGACACACTGAAAATTGCAGGAATGATCGCATGGGGCTTGGTGGACATGTTCTGGGCACTTATCTATGTGGTAGGGGTGTTCGTTATCATGTTTTTCTTAAATGTGAAACTGGCATTTTTGCTCCTTTTAATTGTGCCATTTTTGGCGGTAATTACCGTTTTTTTCCAGAACAAAATCCTTCACTGGAACCGTAAGATCCGTAAAATCAATTCGGAGATCACGAATTCTTACAACGAAGGAATTACTGGTGTCAGAACGTCCAAGAGTATGGGAATGGAAGAACAAAATGCAACCGCATTTTATGCACAGTCTAGTGCAATGAATCAGGCAGGAAGCCGCGCAGCAAAACTGAATGCCATTTACGTTCCAATGATTTTATTTTTCAGTACGGTTGCGTCGGCCATCGTATTGTCAAAGGGCGGCCATATGGTGCAAAGTCAGCTGATTGAATTGGGCACACTTTCCGTATTTATTTCTTATGCGGTGATCATCTTCGAACCAATCCAGCAGCTTGCAAGACTTTTATCAGATTTGATTTCCTGTCAGGCAAATATCGAGCGAGTGGTGGACCTTCTTGCCCAGAAGCCAAATGTGACAGACCGTGAAGATGTCATTGAAAAATACGGCGATGCTTTCCACCCAAAGAAAGAAAACTGGGAAAAAATCAAAGGCGATATTGTATTTGAAGACGTTTCTTTTATGTATCCAGATGGAAAAGAATATGTTCTGGAACATTTTAATTTACATGTGCCAGCTGGTACGAACGTGGCAATTGTAGGGGAAACTGGCGCTGGAAAATCCACACTCGTGAACCTTTTGGGACGTTTCTTTGAACCGACGAAAGGTCGAATTCTCGTGGACGGCGTGGACTACAAAGAACGTTCTCAGCTGTGGCTCCACAGCCAGATTGGCTATGTGCTGCAGAACCCACATCTTTTTTCTGGAACAATCCGTGAAAATATTCGCTACGGAAGATTGGACGCGACGGATGAAGAAATTTATCAGGCAGCAGAAAAAGTGTCCGCTGACGAAGTGGTGAAGAAATTAGAAAATGGGTATGACAGTGACGTCGGGGAAAGCGGTGGACGCCTTTCCACAGGAGAAAAACAGCTCATTTCTTTTGCGAGAGCCATCTTGTCAGACCCAGCCATTTTCGTGTTAGATGAAGCAACTTCTTCCATCGATACTGCTACAGAACAGCTGATTCACAAGGCGACGCAGGAGCTGTTGAAAGGGCATACCTCTTTCGTAATTGCACACCGTTTGTCAACCATTCGAAATGCAGACATCATTCTGGTAGTGAAAGATGGAAAAATCATTGAACAAGGCACACACAAAGAGCTGCTGGCGCAAAAAGGCTATTATCACGACCTTTATTACAAGCAGTTTGAAGAAGAATCGGCAATGAAAGTATTTGCTGAAAAATAATAAAATCATTTATTCAAGGAGGAAATTTTCATGAGAAAAAATTTCGGAGCAAAACCAATATTGTACCCACAGGCTGTATTTATCATCGCATCTTACGATGAAAAAGGAAACGCAGATGCTATGAATGCTGCATGGGGTGGTGTTGCAGGTGCCAACAAGATTTTTATGTGCATTGGCAGTCACAAATCCACGGACAACATCTTAGCACGCAAGGCGTTTACAGTAAGCATGGGAACTGCAGATAAGGTGGTTGCATGTGACTATGTTGGAATCGTTTCTGCAAACAATGAACCAGAAAAAATGGCAAAAGCAGGATTCCATACAGTAAAGAGCGAATACGTAGACGCTCCAGTGATTGAAGAACTTCCAATGACTTTGGAATGCAAGTTGATCAGCTACGATCCAGAAACACACTATATGTTTGGTGAAGTTGTGAACGTAAGTGCAGATGAATCTGTTTTAGCAGAAAACGGAAACATTGATATCAACAAACTTCGCCCAATTATTTTTGACGGTGCAAACAGCACATACCATGTGATTGGTGAAAAAGTTGGAAACGCATTTGCGGACGGAGCACAGCTGAAATAAGAAATAACGAAAATCACGGTAAATCATTCTTGCGGGAATGGTTTGAGGAAAATGGAAGGAAAGTTCAGGCATTAATGCATGACTTATGGCTGCATCCAGAACTAGCACTCCAGGAATAATATGCATGTGAAAAAGTAGTGGAATTTATAGAAAGTTTATGGTACCGTACCCCAATGGGGGCATTGTCAATGGGGCACGTTTTTTAAAACAATAGATATTGACATAGCCGTACGGCGAAGAATATAATTGAAATAAATAAAATTAGTCGAACGGCATATTTTTGAAAATAAAAAGTAAATTTAGCCGGACGGCATATTGCGGAGGTCTTATGAAAATAACAGATTCAAAATCATTAGGTCAGGCTATCAGGGCGCGTAGAAAAGAATTGAATTATACACAAGCATATTTATCTGAATTCACAGGACTATCTGTAACATTTATTTCCGATTTGGAACGTGGAAAACCGACAGCAGAGATTGAGAAAACAATCCGATTGATCAATATTTTGGGCATGGATTTGTTGGTTGAAAGAAGAGGATAATGATATGAGAAGATTATCTGTATTTATTGAAATGAATGGTGAGAATGTATATGTGGGTGAAATTGCCGGAAAAGACTCCAATGATGCATGCTTTACATATGCAGAAGCTTATTTAGAAAATCAAGAGCATCGTGCAATATCTATCGGACTCCCGTTAGAAGAAAAAACGTTTGCTGCAGCTCGTACCAGAATCTTTTTTGAGGGCTTGCTTCCGGAAGGATTTACAAGAAGATGTGTGGCTGAGTGGATGCACATGGATGAAAACGATTACTTATCAATCTTAGCTGGTTTAGGTCGAGAGTGTTTGGGTGCGATTAAAATTGTAGATGAATCAGACGAAGCAATTCATCCTGAATATCGTGAATTATCAGCTGAAGAAGTATATGCGCTTGCCAGTGAAGGTGCTACAGAATCAGCAGAGTTGGTTACAAAATCGCATTTGTCGCTGACTGGTGCATCTGGAAAAGTTGGTCTGTACTATGACGAAAAAGAGAAAAAATGGTATTTGCCGATTGGTGAAGCGCCAAGCACGCACATTGTGAAACAAAGTCACGTGAGACTCAAAAAGATTGTTACAAATGAGAAGTTGTGTCTTCTTACAGCAAAAAACTTAGGGATTGATATTCCGGAAAGTTTTATTGTTACTACAGACGGTGATGATGAAACAGTACTTTTTGCAACAAAACGATATGATCGAAAATTTATTGGAGCTGATAGATAATACATTGGTGCCTGACACCACTGTGGTTATGACTGGCCGGAGACTGCCCTTGCAGTCATGATTCTTCTTATGGTAATCGGTGGAGGATTAGGCTCTACTGCTGGTGGAATTAAACTGGCACGTGTGTGTATTTTAATGAAGAATCTTGTTCGGAATATACGAAAAAAGATGGTGCCGGATAGAGCTGTCCTACTTACCTATTATCACAGAGGAACAGAAAAAGAATTATTAGAGAAAGAACAGATCGAGGAGGCATCCACTTATGCAGGATGTTATGTATTGATTTATATATTGGGTACAGTCCTTTTAACCTTTTTCGCTGGGTGTACTTTGGTTCAGGGCGCATTTGAATTTGCATCGTCTCTTGGAACCGTAGGGCTTTCTATCGGAGTAACTGATTCCAATACCTCGACAATATGTCTTTTTATTGAAATTGTAGGAATGGTTTTAGGAAGACTTGAAATATTTGTAATCTTCAAGGCGCTTTTTACGAGATAAAGAAAAGAGAGTAGTGTGAAGAATGATATTAAAAAGTTAATCAAGAAAAAGGGGATAGGCAGTCAGAGTAATGGCTGTCTATTTTTTTGGGTGAAATATAGTTGGGACAATAAATAGCTTTTCTATATTGTTCATTGATGCAAAAAGCAAAATGTGGTATAGTTCAAATACACATTAATACGAAAGAGGGAAATGAGGGGGATTATGGTAAAGAACTATAAGAAGACATTGATCGCTTGTTATCTGGGATTTATTACGCAGGCGCTGGCGGCTAATTTTGCACCACTGTTATTTTTGAAATTTCACAAGGATTATGGGATTCCGTTGGGAGAGATTGCACTGATTTCTACGGTATTTTTTATGACACAGTTGATCGTAGATGTTTTGTGCGCGCGTTTTGTGGACCGCATCGGTTATCGGAAATGTATCGTGGCTTCGGAAGTCTGTTCGGCGGCGGGGCTAATAGGACTTGCCTTTTTACCGGAAGTGTTCGCAAATCCATTTACCGGAATTCTGATCAGCGTTATTGTTTATGCTATTGGAAGCGGGCTTATTGAAGTGCTCTGCAGCCCGATCGTAGAAGCCTGTCCGTTTGAAAATAAAGAGTCGGTTATGAGTCTTTTACATTCGTTTTACTGCTGGGGAGCTGTGGGTGTTATTCTTTTATCTACATTGTTTTTTGCGGTGTTTGGAATTGATAAATGGAAATATCTGGCGTGTTTGTGGGCGCTGGTACCACTATATAATATTTATAATTTTGCGACCTGCCCGATCGAGCATCTTGTGGAAGAAGGGAAGGGAATTGGAATCAGAGGCCTTTTAAAACTCCCACTATTCTGGGTTTCCATTCTGCTTATGGTCTGTGCCGGGGCATCAGAACTTGCGATGGCACAGTGGGCCTCTGCATTTGCGGAATCTGCGTTGGGACTTTCAAAGACGGCAGGGGATCTTGCCGGTCCATGTCTGTTCGCTGTTACAATGGGAATCAGCAGAATGCTCTATGGTAAATACGGGGAAAAGATGAACCTGATGAGTTTTATGATCGGTTCGGGCAGTTTGTGCCTGGTAAGTTATCTGTTGGCTTCGCTATCTGCAAATCCGATCGTTGGCCTTATTGGATGCATCACGTGCGGATTTTCGGTTGGAATCATGTGGCCTGGGACGATCAGTATTTCATCGAAACAGATTCCGGCGGGAGGAACGGCGCTCTTTGCTCTTCTTGCCATGGCAGGAGACCTTGGAGGCGCATTTGGTCCGAGCCTTGTGGGAAATGTTACGCAGATGGCAAATGATAATCTCCAGAAGGGAATGCTGGCGGGATGTGTATTTCCGATTGTGTTAATTGTTTCACTTCTTGGGATGAGAAGAGTTAGAGATTAGGTGATTATGTACCTGCACTTTAGTCAACCCAGAGCAAAAAGGAGAGAAAATGACGAAAGAAGAATATCAAAGAAAAAAGATAATCGAACAGAGAAGACAGAGGAGAAGACGCCGAAAGATCAAAAAGCTGATCCGGCTTGGCGTACTCATCGGTGTGCTGTTAATACTCATTCTGTTGATAGTTGGAGCGGTAAATCTGGTCAGGCTTCTTTTCTTTAAGGAAGAAAAGAAGGAAACGCCGAAAAGCGAGCCGGTAATTTCGGAAGAAGTGGTAAAAAAAGAGACGACCACCATTTTGACGGCAGGGGATGTTATGGTTCAGACACCATTTTTAAGTTCCAATACCTATCGCCAGGCAGACGAGACCTATGATTACAATTCTGTTTTTAAATACATTGAAAAAGACTATGAAGAGCCTGATATGATGGTCGTGAATTTCGAAACGACAGTTTCCGATGGGGACTATACGTCATATCCGAAGTATAAATCGCCGGAAGCAATGGCAACTGCACTGAAAAATAATTCTGTGGATCTGTGCCTTCTTGCGAATAATCATATTTACGATAATCAGACTACCGGTCTTATGCGCACAATAAAAGCGATGGAGGATAACAGCCTTTCTTATACCGGAGTGCGCAAGGATACTTCGCAGAAGAATTATTATTTGCAGGAAATTGACGGAATTAAAGTGGGCATTTTTAATTATGTATTCGATTCCGGTACGGTAGACGGTCAGGAGATTTCTATTAATTCCATTCCGGTAAGTGATGCAGATGCAGAACTGATCAACACCTTTAATTATGGAGGATTGGAGCATTATCTTTACTGTGAAATCAGGGAAGGCCTGGAAGAAATGAAAAGTCAGGGCGTGGAATATACGATTGCGTATCTTCACTGGGGAACAGAGTATGAAACCTTTGAAAATGAGCGTCAGCAAAATATTGCAAAAGAACTCTGTGAACTGGGAATTGACGCACTGATCGGCGGGCATCCTCATGTGGTACAGCCGGTGGATCTTCTTACGAATGAAGAAGGAAATCATCAGATGGTCTGTGTCTATTCGCTTGGAAATCATCTTTCCGATCAGAGAAAAGAAAGAATCGATGCAGCACCGGAGGGGCACACAGAAGATGGGTTAATGGTTGAGCTTGAGCTTGAAAAATCGGAGGATGGGAAAGTGAGTCTTGCAGGAATGAATTTTATTCCGACGTGGGTGTATAAAACTTCGGACAGTGAGAATCCGTCTTATTATATTCTGCCGCTTGATGATATAGAGTCATTAATAAAGGAAGCATCCGATCTCCAAATGGAAGAGGAAGCGAAGAAATCCCTGGAGCGGACGAATGCTATTATCGGAGAAGGGGTACAAAAGATACAGACAGCTCTTCCGATTACGGCAGATTAAATATTAAGGAGTGATTTTACCATGAGACAAATGGAATTTAAAATGGAGCGCCCGGGACTTGTAAAGGCAGGGCAGGAAGTGGAAGTGACAGAAGGCAAGGTTGCGGCTTATTTCTATTACACGATCGAGCCGGCGGTAGCGATGAGTGCGAACTTCAGATCATGGGAAAGGCTTCAGTCGAAAACCGGAAAAGTGATTGATGTAAAAGAGACACCGAGAGGATATTATGTGGTCTGCGAATTTGATGAGGAAGATTTAAAGTAATAACGTAAGAATAGATGGAGCAATGTTTGTCATTGCTCCATCTGTCTTCCCAGAAACCCGGCTGCGCAGAGCGCTATTTTTATCTCCGTATCGCCAAGCTTCTTTTTTCCGCCTTTTGCAAGGATTACCACGGAACCTATAGTGTCTCCTTCGCAAATGATCGGGCTTATGACCTGGCTGTCATAGTCTTCCGGTTGTTCCTGAATTATTCTGATAAAGTTTTTCTCGCCTGAAAAAGCCAGAAACTGCTGTCTTTCGGTAATTGATTCGATGAGTGGACGGGTGATGGACTGATCTAGAAAATCCTTCTTTCCGGGGCCGGATGAAGCAATTACCTGATCCATGTCGGTAATACATACAAGATGTCCCAGAGTCTGTGCCAGACTTTCAGCGTACTGTTTTGCAAATGTACTGAGTTCTCCGATCGGAGAATATTTCTTCAGGATAATTTCCCCTTTCCTGTCTGTGAATATTTCCAAAGGATCGCCTTCGCGTATCCGCAGAGTCCGACGGATTTCTTTTGGAATTACTACACGCCCCAGGTCATCGATTCTCCTCACAATTCCAGTGGCTTTCATATAAAATTCCTCCATTATCTGTAATTTTATCTGTGATTTCCATTGCTGGAATTAGTATTTGCAGAAAAAGGGGTTTTATTCGTTTGTATGAAAAGCCCATTCCTAAATGAGATAGAGTGTGTTATGATAATAAACGGCTTACAAAGTGCAGTATGCTTTGGCTTTTTTGAGTACAAGATAATAGTGTAGTCTGAAAAATGAGGTTGAGAGGAGAGAAAAATATGAAGTCTCTTATGGTATATTTAAAAAACTATAAGAAAGAAACGATTCTGGCACCGCTTTTTAAGATGCTTGAGGCGTTATTTGATTTGTTCGTGCCGCTTGTCATGGCAGCGGTGATTGATAACGGAATCGCAGCGAAGGATAAGGGATATATTATTCAGATGTGCCTGCTTCTTATCGCGCTTGGAATCATCGGGCTTACCTGTTCGATCACGGCACAGTATTTTGCGGCGAAAGCTGCGACAGGATTTGCAAGTGAGGTGCGGCATGCCTTATTTGCCCATGTACAGAAATTTACATTTACCGAGATGGACACCATCGGAACATCGACCCTGATCACGAGGATGACCAGTGATTTGAATCAGGTGCAGGCCGGGCTGAATCTGACACTGAGACTCCTTCTTAGATCACCGTTTATTGTATTTGGAGCGATGGTCATGGCTTTTATGATCGATATCAAAGCGGCATTGGTATTTGTGGTTGCAATTCCGCTTCTGGCTGTGATCGTATTTTCCATCATGCTGACAACGATGCCGCTTTATAAGAAGGTGCAGGCAAATCTGGATAAAGTTCTTCTGGTGACAAGAGAAAATCTGACCGGTGCGAGAGTCATCCGGGCTTTTAATAAAGAAGAGGACGAAAAACAGCGCTTCTATAAGAACAACCAGTTTCTTACAAATGCGCAGAAGTTTGTGGGAAGTATTTCCGGACTTATGAATCCGATGACTTATATTGTGATCAATGGAGCCACGATCGTGCTGATCTATACAGGGGCGGTCAGGGTAAATATCGGTGAGCTTACTCAGGGACAGGTTGTGGCACTTCTTAATTACATGTCTCAGATTCTGGTGGAACTGGTGAAACTTGCGAACCTGATTATTTCCATTACGAAAGCACTTGCCTGTGCGAACCGTATTCAGAACGTTTTTGAGGAGAAACCGGATATGGAAGACGGCACGATGATCTGGATGACGAATGAGAATCTGTCCGGGGAGCCAATCGTGGAATTTGACCATGTTTCGCTTACGTATCAGGGAGCCGGAGCAGAGTCGCTGAACGATATTTCCTTTAAAGCCTATAAGGGGCAGACAATCGGAATTATCGGAGGAACCGGTTCGGGCAAATCCTCTCTGGTAAATCTGATTCCGCGTTTTTATGATGCCACCAAAGGGGAAGTAAGGATTGACGGGAAGAATGTGAAAGAGTATCAGACGGATTCTTTGAGAAACAGGATCGGCGTGGTGCTCCAGAAAGCCGTTCTGTTTAAAGGAACGATCGAAGCAAATCTCCGCTGGGGAAAAGAAGAGGCCACTAAAGAAGAACTGGAGGAGGCACTTACGATTTCCCAGGCAAAGGAATTTGTGGACTCGAAGAAAGACCGGCTGGCCTTTAAGGTGGAACAAGGCGGAAGGAATCTTTCCGGAGGGCAGAAGCAGCGCCTTACGATTGCGAGAGCTCTGGTGAAAAAACCGGAGATCCTGATTCTCGATGACAGCGCGTCTGCGCTGGATTTTGCGACGGACGCGAAGCTCAGACAGGCGATTCGGGAAATGAAAGAGCAGCCGACGGTATTTATCGTTTCACAGAGAGCTTCGGCTATTCAGTACGCTGACCAGATTATTGTGCTTGATGACGGAGAAATGGCAGGAATCGGAACGCACAGCGAACTTCTTGAACACTGTCCTGCTTATCAGGAAATCTATTATTCGCAGTTCCCGAAAGAAAAGGAGGCGGCAGAAAATGGAAACTAAGAAGAAACAGTCTGAAACATTGAAAAAAGTATTTCGATATCTTGGAAAATACCGGATTTTTGTTGTATTTTCCATTTTGCTCGCTGCAGTTACTGTTGCCCTTACTCTTTACATTCCAAAACTTACCGGTAAGGCAGTAGACTTTATTGTGACAAAAGGGCAGGTGGATTTTCCGGGGGTGTTCCGTATCATGATACAGATTGGAATCTGTGTTCTTGTTACGGCATTTGCACAGTGGATCATGAGTATCTGCAATAACAAGATGACCTATCAGGTGGTTCGGGACATCCGGAATGAGGCATTTCAGAAAATAGAGATTCTGCCGTTGAAATATATCGACGGGCATCCTTATGGAGAGATTACAAGCCGTGTGATCGCGGATGTAGACCAGTTCGCGGATGGACTTCTGATGGGATTTACCCAGCTGTTTACCGGAGTGGCTACCATCGTCGGAACGCTTGGATTTATGCTTTCGGTCAATGTCGTGATTACATTTGTTGTAGTTCTTATCACACCGGTTTCTTTTCTTGTGGCGAATTTTATCGCAAAGAAAACATTTACTATGTTTAAACTCCAGTCAGAAACGAGAGGAGAGCAGACAGGACTCATCGATGAAATGATCGGAAACCAGAAGGTGGTTCAGGCATTCGGACAGGGTGATAAAGTGGTGGAACAGTTTGATGAGATCAATGAAAGACTGAAAGACTGCTCTCTAAAGGCTACGTTCTTTTCTTCTATCACGAATCCGGCCACCAGGTTTGTAAACAGTCTGGTATATACGGGAGTCGGAATCACGGGAGCTTTTGCAGTACTTAGAGGTGCGTTAACGGTCGGCCAGCTTTCCTGTTTCCTTAGTTACGCGAACCAGTATACGAAACCATTTAATGAAATATCCGGAGTGGTCACAGAACTTCAGAACGCAATTGCCTGCGCACAGAGAATTTTTGATCTGATCGAGGAAGAGCCGCAGGTTCCGGAAAAAAATGGGGCGGTTACACTGGATAACGTAAAAGGTAATGTGAAGCTTGAGGATGTTGCCTTCTCTTATCTGCCGGAGCAGAAACTGATCGAACATTTCAGTCTGAATGTAAAACCGGGAGAGAGAGTTGCGATCGTAGGTCCGACCGGCTGCGGAAAGACGACGCTTATTAATCTTCTGATGCGTTTCTACGATGTGACGGATGGAACGATATATGTTGAAAATGAAGATATACGCGATGTGACAAGAAAGAGCCTCAGAGCCGGATATGGTATGGTGCTTCAGGAAACCTGGCTGAAAGCAGGAACGATCCGTGACAATATCAAGATGGGAAAACCGGATGCGACTGAGGAAGAAATCATTGAGGCGGCGAAGGCTTCCCATGCACACAGTTTTATCAAACGTCTCCCGAAGGGATATGATACCTGGATTACAGAAGACGGAGGCAGCCTTTCTCAAGGACAGAAACAGCTCCTGTGCATCACGCGTGTCATGCTGCTCAGACCACCGATGCTGATTCTTGATGAAGCGACATCTTCCATCGATACGAGAACGGAAGTGCAGATTCAGAAAGCATTTGCGCGCCTCATGGAAGGAAGAACCAGTTTCATTGTCGCGCACAGGTTATCCACGATCCGCGAGGCGGATGTGATTCTTGTCATGAAAGACGGAAAGGTCATTGAGCAGGGAAAACACGAAGAATTGATAAGAAAAGATGGATTTTATCATCAATTGTATTACAGTCAGTTCGCAGGAGTTTAAACAGAGTATTAGAATAAAAAAAGAAGAGGAGAATGCCACGACGTGCAGTTCTCCTTTTTTTTGACAAATCTGCCTGGCTCCGGACAGTTACAAATGATCTTATTTTGCTCTTAAGCTTTCAAGGAACGGATCAAGAGCAGCCCTGGCATACTCCAGAAGAGAAAAGCGTTCCTTTTGAAGACACCAGCTATAGGTAAAACCAATCTGAAAACTGGTAATCATATCAGCCAGAGTTGTGTACGAATAAGAAGAGATGATTTCTCCGCATTCCAGTCCTTCTTTCAGCATATCGCGAAGAATCTGGTAGTACTTTCGATCCTGGTTTAAGATATGCCTCATACCGCCCGTCATGACCTGAAGCCCATACAGGGTAGAGTAGAAGCACCGGTAAGGCGAATCTTCTACGGAGCGCATGACAAATTCGTTAAAAGATTTCAGCTTCTCAACGGTATGCATCTCGGGAGGAAGATTCTGATCCCAGTCTTCGTATATAATATCATAGGTATAAGCAACAGAAAACAGCAGTTCTTCTTTTCCATGAAAATGGTGATAAAAAGCGCTGCGGGAAGTTCCGGACTTTTCTATAATATCTGAAATGGTGGTCTCTTCATAACCCTGTTCGTAAAACAGTTTCCATGCGGCCTCCATTATTTTGTCTTTGGTTTTCTTTTTGTACGATTTTCTCATTACATTTTTCACCTTAGTTATGTTTTACTTTCTATGATAGCATAACAAAAGAGGTAAATTCAAGATTTTTGAAAAAATGCACAAGAATTAAGGAAAAATCCACCATTACTTGACTTGTTTTCATATATTTGATAGAATATGAAAAATAAAAACAAGAACGCAGTACGGAATTGTGTTCGATCGTTATTAGATTAACAAATTATACCGTTTCACAGGGAGGTTATGGAATGAAGAGATTGAGGATTGATACTTCCATGAATGACAGGCAGAAACATCTTGCTATAGAAGCAGCACTTCTGTATGGATTCCAGACGGAATTTGCAGAATTTCCTGTTGCATCGCCGGATGGAGAGATAGGAATTCCTGAGACAGAAGAGGAACTATTATCATTTTGGAGAAAGGAAGGAACTGTTCTTCCTGAAGGATATGTGGCAGCTAAGAAGAAGGGACCGCTTTTTGATACAGATTTCCGTAAGGGCAAAGGCCTGGAAAAGATGTTTGAGACCGGTGATTTCCTCAAAGACGAAGATTTTGACCTTCTCCCGGAAAAGTTAGATGTGAAAATCGTCTTACCTGAGAAGGCAGATACATCTGTAATGACAGCAGCATGTAATTTTGCATTCAGGCTGGGAATGGAAACCATTGCATATGAAGACGGTATTCTGGCAGATGAAGGGTATCAGGGAAATGCAATTATCTTTGAAAGCAGCGACACCGCAGAAATTAATCTGGAACGCCGGGAAGATGCAGTGAGAGTTCATGTAAAAGGCAAAGGGGAAGAACTTGTAAAGCTTTCTTCATCAGTATGTGAGAAGTTTCCGAAAGCAGATGCCTGGAGAAGCTGGCGTGATGTGCTTATGGATATGGCGGATGATTTCATCTTACGTGGAGCTGACGGACAGATTTCTTGTCTGCATGCGCTTGAGAAAGAAGATGCGGGAGCGTATGAAGTATACGGAGCACCGGAGATTACGGATGCACAGAAAGAGCATTTCCCGAATGCCATTTTCCATAATTATAAATCGGGGCGTAAGGTATATGAGAAGGTGTATGAACTTCCATGGGAAGTTGATACTTTAAAGAATACTCTGGCAGAGAAAATATATCCGGTCTTAAAAGCCGGTGATATCGTAAGGCTGGAAGCTGCGGTAAGTGAAGATAAGAAGGTACGCGATGCCTTGACAGAAGAAATAGAGGAAGCAGTAGCCGAAAAGGGAGCAGAACTTATAGGTACCCAGTTGATTTGTGCGTACAAACAGGGATTTTCCTGGATTGATGAGATCGTGATTCCTGAAGCTGCCAGGGTAAAAGCTTCAAAGATCGAGATTTATTTCAAACCATTTCTTCCGGAAGGCCAGACGGAATGGCTGGATGAAAATGGCGCGACACCGTCTTATCATAATCTGAAAGCGGATAATCCGGATAAGTGGTATGATCTCCCGATCCGATATTTGCAGGAACTTTATCCAATTGAAGATATTCTTGTGGAAAAGCTGGGAATCAATCGTGAAGATGTGGTTTTCTTACCATATGAAGGAAAAGAGAACATTACTTATCTTTGCCGCGTGGAAGGCGAAGAGGTTCAGGAATTTACTTATCTTGCCAGATGCTCAGAAAGACCGTACATGGACGAGTATCCACAGATGGGTAAGGTGCATCCGTCAACAGGCTATGTGAAAGTCTGGATCAATGACGAGGTTGTATTAGAAGAAGAGATTCAGACAGACCTTGAACGGGTATGGAACGTTTACCAGTCTGAAGTACTTCCTGACTGCAGAAAATATATCGAAGAGAAGACAGGCGGCAGAATCAGTGCCGACTTGCAGCCGTTCTTCAACAAGCTTTCTCTGGATGTAACGGTTAGTGAGCCGGATTTCAGAACAGGTTCCAGAGAAGATTTGATTTCTTCACTTGATGCACTGCATGAAGATATGTATTTTGTGGCAAGTGATTATTTTAAAAATTACGGCGTGCAAAGAGCCGATGTGATGCTTGATGCGCCGGGACTTATTTTACCGGAAATCCATAACCGTGAAGGAGCACCGGTATTTAAGGTAACGCTTTACGAACAGCTTCGTGAAAAAGCTGCGATTGTGAAAGACGGACAGGATGCAGAAGTACAGAAGGAGCGCGGCGAGGTTCGCATCTGGATTCAGAAGATCCGTCTAAGTGACGACAAACTGGAACTTGCTATCGAGACAACGGGAGTTTCGGATGCATGGCTTTCTTCTTATGCAGAGCTGTTCGGTAAGGGAGTTCTGGAAACAGCAAAGAATGTAAGTGAAGATTACAGAATTGTATTTATTGGATCAAATGGTGAAGAATATGGAGCAGATGTTCCCCAAAAGCCGAATCTGCCGAAAAAGAAGATTACCGAGATCGACCTGCATGAACATGAACTGATTGGATATGATACATATCGTGAGATTATCGAGGAACTCCGACAGGTGGAAGAAATCGAAGTATTCAGGACTGCTGTCTCTTATGCGGGGCGCGAGATTTATGCAATCTGGCTGAAACCAAAGTACAAGGGATATTTGTCCATAACGAAGCGACTTAGCAGATTACCGAGCGAGATCATCAATGCGCGTCATCATGCAAATGAAGTGTCAAGCACGAATGCGTCTTTCATCCTTTTGAAGAAGCTTCTGACAGAAGATATTTACAAAGATCTTCCGGAAAAAATGAATCTGGTTCTGGTTCCGATGGAAAATGTGGACGGGGCATCGATTCATTATGAACTGCAGAAAGAGCATCCGAACTGGAAACTTCATGTGGCAAGATTTAATTCGATCGGAAAAGAATTTTACTATGAACATTTCCAGAAGGATACGATTCATACCGAGGCGATGGGACTTACCAGACTGTTTGAAAAATATGTGCCGGATATGATCGTGGATAATCACGGGGTACCGAGTCACGAGTGGGAACAGCAGTTTTCGGGATATACATCCCCATCCTACAAAGGCTTCTGGCTTCCGAGATCTTTGCTTTACGGATATTTCTGGTATGTAACGAATCCGGAATACAAAGATAATTATCCGGTAAATAAAGTTATGGAAGATGTGATCGCGGATGAGATGGCAAAAGATGCCGAGATGACAAAATGGAATCTCGAATGGTCGGCACAATTTGAAAAATATGCACATGCATGGATGCCGAAGCTCTTTCCTGCAAATTATTATAAAGATATGATCAATTACTGGATACCGTTCGCATTTGATCCGAAGCACAGGTATCCGTCTATTCGTTTCCCGTGGATCACCACGGTGGCATATACAAGTGAAGTGGCAGATGAGACAGCACAGGGCGAGTACCTGAACCTTTGTGCCAGAGCCCATGTCGCTCACGATGAAGCGACACTGCAGATGCTGATGAAAGCAGAACATGTTTTTGAAAGCGAATGCGGTATAGCAGATCATAAGGTTTTTGCCAGATATTACCGACTGCGGCCAATGATTGTCGGGAATTCTGGGGAAAATAAATAAAACATTCTAAAGGAGGAGATTTCTATGGAACTCATCAAATTACTTGGCGTTTTAATCGTAATCGTAGGATTTGCGCTGAAACTGGATTCAATCCTCATTATTTTCCTTGCACTGATTACAACAGGTATTGTTGGCGGTCTTGGAATCGACGGACTTCTGGAAACAATCGGAACAAACTTCGTTGCAAACAGAAGTATGGCAATTTTCATCATGATTCTTCTTGTAACCGGTGTACTGGAGAGAAACGGTCTTCGTGAAGCAGCGGCTGACCTGATCAAGAAGGTCAAAGGCGCTACAGCCGGAAAAGTTGTTGCTGCATATGGTATCATGCGTGGTATCTTTGGAGCATTCAACGTAGGTTTCGGTGGTGTTGCAGGTTTCATCCGTCCGGTTGTACTTCCGATGGCAGAAGCTGCGATTGAAAATGGCGGAAACAAAGCAACAGAAGAACATAATGAAGAAGTTAAAGGTTTGGCATCAGCTATGGAAAATGTTACATGGTTCTTCTGGCAGGTACTCTTTGTTGGTGGAGCAGGCGGTATCCTTGTACAGACAACACTTGCAAGTCTTGGATATGAAGTAGAACTGATCGACCTTGCTGTAACTGAAATTCCGGTAGCAATCTTTGCACTTGTTCTTGCGTGTGCATACGTAATCATCAAGGATAAGAAGCTCCAGAAGAAATATTACGGCGATTCAGCAAAGAAATAGGGAGGGACATAAATGAGTGCATTAAAATTTATTCAGATTGATCCTACTTTAAATACGAATCTTGTGAACATCGTCTGGATCATCATCGGACTTGTAACGATTTACGCAGGAATTAAGAACTTACGCGACGAAGAAAATCCTTCCAGAGTTGGAACAGCAATCTTCTGGTGTTCTTTCGGTATTGTATGTGCATTTGGTACATGGCTTCCGGCAAAGGTTTCCGGTGCTCTTGTTATCATTATGTGTCTGCCGCCGATCTTCAAGAAAGTTAAGGTTGGTAAAGCAGAGGTTCCTACAAAAGAATACACACAGAAACAGTACAAGAAGGTTGGTATGAAGATTTTCTTCCCGGCTGTCTGCGTAGGTATTTTCTCACTTTGCCTGGCACTTTTTAGCAACATTAGTTCCATGCTTGCAGTTACTTTAGGTACATTTGTAGCTGTAATCATTCTGATGGTTTACAATCCTACTGAAAATAAACCGCAGGTATTCTTAAAAGAGTCTGAGAGATTCCTTTCTCTTATGGGACCTCTTTGTATGCTTCCTCAGCTTCTCGGCTGTCTGGGTGGTGTATTTACAGCGGCAGGTGTCGGAGAAGTCGTTGCAAATATCGTTGGTACAATCGTTCCGAAAGGAAATGTAAATTTAGGTATTATCGTATATGCGATTGGTATGGTATTATTTACTATGATCATGGGTAATGCATTCGCAGCTATCACCGTTATGACGGTTGGTATCGGTGCTCCGTTCGTACTTGCATATGGAGCAAATCCGGTTGTTATTGGTATGCTTGCTCTTACATGTGGATACTGTGGAACACTTTGCACACCTATGGCAGCGAACTTCAACATCGTTCCGGTTGCTATCCTGAATATGAAGGATCGTTGGGGTGTTATCAAGAATCAGGTTGTTATAGCTATGATTATGCTGGTATTCCAGATCTGCTATATGATTATGTTTAAATAAGATTTAAAAGGATGATGGAAAGATGACTTGGGATATGGAACGAGGTGCCAGAATTGTAATTTGTGACTGGGTCAGGATAAAACCCTGGGACAGGCTTTTGATCGTGACAACAAGAGAACACTTGCCGGAAGCAAGGATGCTTCGCAAATGTGCAATGGGAAGGGGAAGATCCGTAAATACGCTGACTGTTGAAAATACAGGAAGGCTGGTGGGTGTATTTTTTGATACCAATGAAGAGGTATTTGATCCATACACAGCGATCATTGCGGCAACGGATTATTCACTTGTCACGACAAAAGCTGCAAAGCGTGCGATTCAGAAGCACAAGAAGTTCCTGTCCCTCCCGCTTTCCACCAATGACGGCAGATCCATGCTGGAATATGATTTTATGACGATGGATACGAAGAAGAGCCGTCTGATGGCGAAGGTGATTATGAAATACCTTCGCAGTTCTAAAAAGATACACGTGACCACACCGGCAGGAACCAATCTGGTGATGTATAAAGAAAACAGAAATCCTGGCTTCTTTAACGGTGTGATCAGAGACGGAAATGGATATTCTTCAGCCAGTATCGAGGTATATGTTCCGATCGAAGAGACAAAGACGGAGGGCGTGATGATGCTTGACGGGTCTCTTGGATATATCGGGCGGGCAAAAGAGCCAACCCGGATTCTGTTTAAAGAGGGGCGGATAACAGATATCGAAGAAACGGATACAGGTATCAGGCTGAAAAAATACATGGAAGAATATCGGGATCCAAGAATTTATATTGGAGGGGAATTTGGAATAGGGCTTAATTCTTATTCCAAATGCCTGGGAAACTGTTATATTGAAGACGAATCGGCGTACGGAACTTTTCACATTGGCCTGGGAAGAAATCTGGCGCTGGGTGGACAGCAAAACGCAAATGGTCATTTTGATCTTGTGTGTCTGGAACCGGATATATATACAGATAACAGACAGATTATGCAGCAAGGAAAGATTATCATACCCGAACCGGTGGTATATTAATTCCAAGAACGTATAAGTTCAATTCAGAACTTTTGTTTAACGATCAGAAACAGTCTTAAGGAGGAAATGAACATGAAGGTATTAGTAACAGGCTTTGACCCGTTTGGAGGAGAAAAGGTGAATCCTGCATTTGAAGCTGTAAAGCTTCTGCCGGATACAATAGCAGGCGCTGAAATTATTAAACTGGAGATCCCCACCGTATTTTCCAAGAGCGGTCCGGCAGTAGAAGCGGGGATTCAGAAGTATCAGCCAGACGTGGTGATAAATGTTGGTCAGGCCGGCGGACGTTCGTGTGTTACCATTGAGCAGGTAGGAATCAATCTTGCAGAAGCACGTATTCCGGATAACGCAGGCGAACAGCCGCTTGATGAGCCACTCCAGGCAGACGGCCCGACAGCATATTTCGCAACAATACCTGTAAAAGCAATTGTAAAAAATATTCGTGATCATGGGATTCCATGTCACATCTCTTATTCAGCAGGCACCTATGTTTGCAACTGTGTAATGTATAACGTGCTTCATATGGCTGCAACAAAATACACGAATATCCGTGCAGGATTTATTCATGTACCATTTGCGACAGAGCAGGTAGTGGAAAAGCCGAACGGAACTCCGTGTATGACCCTCGAAATGATTGCAAAAAGCATCGAATATGCAATCGAAGCGACCATCAATAAGAACGAGGATATAAAAGAAGCAATGGGTACCAACCATTAAAATTGGTTAACCGATTTGTGAAATGTCTCCCTTTTGGGAGACATTTTTTCTGCGTATGGAAATGACGACAGAAGAGTGGAAATGATCGATATGTAAAGTTCCTAAACGAATAAAGTTCTGAATCCGTCCAGATCTGAATAAACATAGTTTAAGATAAGGAGGGCGGAATTATGGAAAAGAAATCAAACGGTTACATAAAGCCTGTTCAGATGTTGAAAGCATTGGTATTTTCTTATGTGGTGACAATCATATTACTTCTGATTCTTACCTTTTTGCTTTATAAGTTCGGGCTGAATGAGCAGGTGGTGGAGATGGGAATTTGCGTCGTTTATCTGCTTTCTGCTTTTTCAGGTGGGGTAATGGCGGGAAAACTCGCCGGCTCCAGAAGATTTGTATGGGGAATTCTAAGCGGAATCCTGTATTTTATATTTCTCCTATTGGTATCTGTAGGAGTATACCGGACATTGCAGGGAGGGATGCAGATGCTGATCGCATTTGGACTTTCTGTGTTTGGAGGAATGCTCGGAGGAATGATTTCTTAAGAGAAAACTTGTGACAGTTTGACATTGACGCTTTCAAGGGTAGTGTGATATACTATAGGACATAGTGAAAAGAAGGAGGAAATTTCGATGAAACATATCAAGACATTGAATACACAGACATTGAACAATACAGTGAAAAAAGGTGGATGTGGAGAATGCCAGACATCTTGCCAGTCAGCTTGCAAGACATCCTGCACAGTAGGAAATCAGACTTGCGAACACAGCAAATAAGATAAGTTCATCTGGAGAATTATGAGGGCAGCGGCCAAATAGCCGCTGTCTATTGGTGTTACAAGAAGTTTGAAAAATGAAATAGAAAGGGGTACCGGTTGTGATTCATCAGTACCAGAATAATGGATATTTGATCGTGATGGATATCAACAGTGGCTGTGTTCATACAGTAGACCAGGCAGGATATGACGTGATTGCCTGTCTGAATGCGATGAATGAAGACCAGACAGCAGAGACGCTCCGTCAGGATGAGACCCGGGAAGCTTTGATAAAGGCGCTGGGGGACAGATATCCGGAAGAAGAATTAACAGAGATTTTAGATGATGTAATAGAACTTACGGAATCCGGACAGTTATTTGTAAGAGATACATATGAGCCGCTGATCGGGGAAGTGATCAAGCGGAAGACAGTCGTAAAAGCGATGTGCTTTCATATCGCACACGATTGTAACCTGGCCTGCCGATACTGCTTTGCAGAGGAAGGCGAGTATCATGGAAGAAGAGCCATGATGAGTTTTGAAGTTGGAAAGAAAGCACTTGATTTCCTGATTGCTAACTCAGGCACAAGAAGGAATCTGGAAGTGGATTTCTTTGGCGGGGAACCACTCATGAACTGGCAGGTTGTTAAAGATCTGGTAGCGTACGGAAGAGAACAGGAGAAGCTTCATGATAAGCATTTCCGCTTTACCGTTACGACGAACGGAGTGCTTTTGAATGATGAAATCCAGGAATTCATCAATAAAGAGATGGATAATGTGGTCATGAGTCTTGACGGAAGAAAAGAAGTCAATGACCGTATGCGTCCGTTCAGAAATGGAAAGGGAAGCTACGATCTGATTGTGCCGAAGTTCCAGAAACTTGCAGATTCCAGAAATCAGGAGCGTTATTATATCCGTGGAACATTTACCAGAAATAATCTGGATTTTTCGGAAGATGTCAAGCATTTCCATGAACTTGGATTTAAGCAGATGTCCATTGAACCGGTTGTAGGCGATGAATCGGATCCGTATGCAATCCGTAAGGAAGACCTGCCGAAGATTTTTGAAGAGTATGACAAACTGGCGAAATACATGATTGAGGAAGAAGAAAAAGGAGAAGGATTTAACTTTTTCCATTTCATGATCGATCTGGAAGGCGGTCCGTGTCTTTATAAGAGACTCTCCGGATGCGGTTCCGGAACCGAATATCTTTCTGTGACTCCTTGGGGAGATTTTTATCCTTGTCATCAGTTCGTGGGTGATGAGGATTTTCTGATGGGAAATGTAGACGAAGGTATTACAAAGCCGGAAATTGCAGATGAATTCCGGTGCTGTAATGTATATACCAAGGAAAAATGTAAGAAATGTTTTGCAAGATTCTATTGCAGCGGAGGCTGTATGGCGAATGCATACAAATACGCAGACGGTCTGAATGATTCCTATGATATCGGCTGCGAGATGGAGCGTAAGCGTGTAGAATGTGCAATCATGATAAAGGCTGCTTTAGCAGAAAGAAAGGAAGTAGGACATGAAGAAGAATAAAGGGATCATAAGCCTTGTTCTTATCGCGGCACTTATGGGGCTGCTGGGGTATACCTGTTTTGTGGGATTCGGTTCTTCACATTCGGGTGCCGCAAAGAACATTAATCTGGGTCTTGATCTTGCCGGTGGTGTCAGCATTACCTATCAGGCAAAGGAGGAGAATCCGACAAAAGAGCAGATGGCAGATACCATCTATAAGTTACAGAAGCGTGTAGAACAGTATAGTACAGAAGCAACCGTTTACCAGGAAGGGGACAACCGTATCAGTATCGAGATTCCGGGTGTTTCTGATGCGAACAAAGTTCTGGAAGAACTTGGTAAGCCGGGATCATTGGAATTCCAGGATTCAAACGGTGAAGTGGTATTAACCGGTTCTGACGTAAAATCGGCTCAGGCGCAGACACAGCAGAACAGTACAACGAAGAATAATGAATATGTTGTTGCTCTGGAACTTACCGATGAAGGGGCCGAAAAGTTTGCAGAAGCGACAGAGAAGAACCTTGGAAAGCAGATTGCTATCGTTTATGACGGTGAGACAATCAGCGCACCGGTTGTAAATACCGTAATTGAAAATGGACAGGCTGTCATTGAAGGTATGGCTGATTATGAAGAAGCAAGTAATCTGGCCTCTACCATCCGTATCGGTGGATTACAGCTTGAACTGGAAGAACTTCGTTCAAACGTAGTAGGAGCTCAGCTCGGTGAAGAAGCAATCAGTACAAGCCTGAAAGCCGGAATTATCGGTCTTGCACTTATCTTTATCTTTATGTGTGCAGTATACCTTCTTCCGGGACTTGCAGCCAGCATTGCACTTCTTATTTACACAGGACTGGTAGTTGTTTTATTAAATGCATTTGATATCACACTTACCCTTCCGGGTATTGCCGGTATTATCCTTGGCATCGGTATGGCGGTTGACGCAAACGTTATTATTTTCGCACGTGTCCGAGAAGAAGTTACCGCAGGTATAAGTGTAAGGAATTCCCTTAAGAATGGTTTCCAGAAAGCGATGTCAGCGATTGTTGACGGAAACGTAACCACCTTGATCGCGGCAATCGTTCTTGGACTTAAGGGATCCGGTTCTGTAAAAGGATTTGCACAGACACTGGCGCTTGGTATCGTTGTTTCTATGTTTACCGCGCTAGTAATTACAAGAGTGATTATATTTGCATTCTATGCAATCGGAATCCGCAATGAGAAACTCTATGCAAGAAAGAAAAAAGAGACAAAAGTTTTCGATTTCCTTGGAAAGAAAGCAATCTGCTTTATTGTGTCTCTTGCACTTATCGCTGTAGGATTTATCACAATGGGAGTACAGTCAGCAAGAGGAAACGGAGCTATGAATTACAGCCTTGAATTTAAAGGCGGTACAGCAACGAACGTAACATTTAATGAAGATTACGATTTGAAAGAAATCGATTCTGAGATCGTACCGGTTGTAGAAGAAGTGACCGGCGATAACAATGTGCAGACACAGAAAGTTCAGGGCAGTACACAGGTTATCATTAAGACCGTAACGCTGGATCTGGATCAGAGAGAAGCTTTGAATCAGGCTCTTGTTGATAACTTCGGTGTAGATGAATCTCTGATCACTGCAGAAAATATCAGTTCAACGATAAGTTCTGAGATGAGAGCAGATGCAATCGTTGCCGTGATCATTGCGACAATCTGCATGCTGATCTACATCTGGTTCCGTTTCAAAGATATCCGCTTTGCGACAAGTGCGGTTGTAGCACTTCTGCATGACGTACTTGTTGTTCTTGCGTTCTATGCAGTTGCAAGAGTATCTGTGGGTAACACATTTATCGCATGTATGCTTACCATCGTAGGTTACTCTATCAATGCGACGATCGTTATCTTTGACCGTATCCGTGAAGAGATGCGTTTGAAGAAACGTGATGAAAGCCTTGCGGATGTGGTAAATAAGAGTATTACAAATACACTTACAAGAAGTATTTACACCTCTCTTACAACATTTGTAATGGTTGCGGTAATCTTCATCCTTGGTGTAAGTTCGATCAAAGAATTTGCAAGTCCTCTGATGGTAGGTATCGTGTGCGGTGGATATTCATCTGTATGTATCACAGGAGCTCTGTGGTATGTGATGAAAACCAAATTGAACAAAAAAGAAGTACCGACAGGCACAAAGAAGAAAAAATAAATATAACTGTTCAGAGCCAACCTCGAAAACACTGTGTGTTTCCTCGGTGTGGCGTATCCGCCAAATAGATTTGTACGAAAAAGTGCTCCTGAATGCAAGCATTCGCCGCACTTTTTGTGCAAATCTGCTTGGCTCTGAACAGTTACAAATAAATTATATGAAGCAATTTTATAAAGAAAAGGTGTTGGAGCTATTCCGACACCTTTTCCGTTACCAGGAGGGAAAACGGTATGGAAAATTGGGTACTGCTTCGCAAAGGTGCTGATTTTACACATATCAGTGAAAAATTTCATATCAGTCCACGAGTTGCTTCCCTCATACGAAACAGGGAAATCATAGGTGATGAAGCAATTAAAAGATATTTAAATGGGACAATTGTCGACCTTTATGATGGAATGCTGATGAAAGACATGGATAGAGCGGTGAGTGTGCTTATGGAACGGATCCGGGCGGGCAGACACATCCGTGTCATCGGCGATTATGATATTGACGGGATCCAGTCTACATATATTTTGCTGGAAGGATTTCGGTTTCTGGGAGCAGAAGTGGACAGTGATATTCCTGACCGGATGAAGGACGGGTATGGACTGAACAGGCAGCTCATAGACAGGGCACTGGAGGCGGATGTGGATACGATCGTCACTTGTGATAATGGAATTGCAGCGGCACAAGAGATTGCTTATGCAAAGAGTATGGGGATGACAGTTGTGGTGACAGATCACCATGAAGTGCCTTATCAGGAGGAAGACGGGGAACGGAAATATATTCTCCCCAAGGCTGATGCTGTGGTTGACCCGAAACGTCCGGACTGCATGTATCCTTTTAAGGGGCTCTGCGGCGCGGCAGTGGCTTATAAGCTGATCGAAGCACTGGCGGAGGCGATGGGATATGATGCCTGTGAACTGGATTATCTGATGGAAAATGTGGCGATTGCAACGGTTGGTGATGTGGTGGATCTGATTGATGAAAACCGTATTTTTGTAAAACAGGGATTGGAAATGCTGAAACGCACGAAGAATAAAGGATTGAAAGCGTTGATTGAATGCACGGGTGTCGATGCAGTGAAGCTGAACACCTATCATATTGGCTTTGTACTGGGACCGTGCATGAATGCAAGCGGACGCCTCGATACGGCAAAGCGAGCCCTGGAACTTCTGGAAGCTTCCACGGTAAAAGAAGCAGATATTCTGGCAGGAGATTTAAAAGCGTTAAACGACAGCAGGAAGGATATGACGGAAGAGGCGGTGGAGAATGCATTTATACAGGTTGAAAATACAGAAATAAAAGATGATGATGTTCTCGTTATATATCTGCCGGATTGCCATGAGAGCCTTGCGGGAATCGTGGCGGGGCGTGTAAGGGAAAAATATTACCGGCCTGTATTTGTGCTCACAAAAGGAGGGGAAGGCCTGAAAGGATCCGGGCGTTCCATCGAAACATGGCACATGTACGAAGGACTCAATCGCTGCGCACATCTGCTGACACGTTTTGGTGGACATAAGATGGCGGCCGGACTTTCGCTTTCTGAGGAAAATCTGGAAAAATTCCGACAGGAAATCAATGAGAAATCGAATCTGACAAAAGAAGATCTGATTGAAAAGGTTCAGATCGATATGCAGCTTCCGTTTTCCTGTGTAACAGAAAAATTTGTGGATGAGATCAAGGTTCTTGAACCTTTTGGAAAAGCCAATACCAAACCGCTTTTTGCTGAAAGAAAAGTGCATGTTCTCTCAGGAAGAATCCTCGGAAGGAAACAAAATGTTCTGAAACTTCGTGTGGCTGATTCTGCCGGAACCATGATCGATGCCATGTATTTCGGGGATGTGGAAGGGTTTCTGGATTATGTGAAGCAAAAGTTTGGAGAAGCTGCTTACCGGGGAATGATGGAAGGAAGATATCTTGGGACGAGAGGCGGAAAAACAGTGATAGAAATGGCGTTTACCTATTATCCCGATATCAATGAATACCAGGGGGTACGAACGCCTCAGATCGTGATTCAAAATTATAAATAAATTGTAACTGTTCAGAGCCAAGCAGATTTGTCAAAAAAGGGCGATGAATGCTTGCGTTCGTGAGCACTTTTTTGTACAAATCTATTTGGCGGATACGCCACACTGAGGAAACACGAAGTGTTTTCGAGGTTGGCTCTGAACAGTTACAATAAATTATTGACCAAAATTATAAATAGATTTTGAAAATTCAGAATTTTGTGATATAATTAGTAATATTTAAATTATACGAACTAAAGGTGGAAGACATCATGAAAAAATTGGAAGATTATGTTGTAAGTATACCGGATTTCCCACAGGAGGGAATCATTTTCAGAGATGTGACAAGTGTACTTGAAGATGCAGAAGGACTTCATCTGGCAATTGATGAACTGGAAGAAAAATTAGGTGGCTTAGAATTTGACATTATTGCAGGACCGGAATCGAGAGGATTCATTTTCGGAATGCCGATCGCATACAATCATCATAAGGCGTTTGTCCCGATAAGAAAAAAGGGTAAGCTTCCGTGTGAAACGGTGTCAGCCTCCTATGAACTGGAATATGGAACTGCGGAGATTGAAATTCATAAGCGTTCGATCAAGCCGGGTGACAAGGTTGTGATCGTAGATGATCTTCTGGCAACGGGAGGAACAGCAGAAGCCATTATTAAACTGATAGAACAGCTTGGCGGAGAAGTTGTCGGATTCCTTTGCCTGATTGAACTGGAAGGGCTGAAAGGACGAGACAAATTAAAAGGATATCCGGTGCATTCAGTCATCCGGTATCCGGGAAACTAAGGAAAAGGAGGGGGAAGATATGGCAGATGTATTGGACATCAGTCAGGAGCCACTGATTGAAGCGAGTAATAAGAAAATGGATATTGTCGATGGCCATGCGGTTAAGGCACCTGCAGACTATCAGAACCCGGATGAATTATACGATTGTCTGATCGCGAGGATTCAGAAATACCACCCGTCAGCGGACATTTCCATGGTAAAAAAGGCGTATACAATCGCAAAAAATGCCCATGAAGGACAGAAAAGAAAATCCGGAGAGGCGTACATCATTCATCCGCTTTGGGTGGGAATTATTCTTGCCCAGCTTGAGATGGATAAAGAGACGATCACAGCCGGTATTCTGCATGACGTGGTGGAAGATACGGTTATGACGGAAGAAGAAATCCGTAAGGAATTCGGCGATGAAGTGGCACTTCTTGTTGATGGTGTCACAAAGCTGGGACAGCTTTCTTATTCTTCGGATAAGCTGGATGTACAGGCGGAAAATCTTAGAAAGATGTTTCTTGCTATGGCGAAAGACATCCGTGTTATCATCATAAAACTTGCCGACCGACTGCATAACATGCGCACTTTGCAGTATATGCGTCCGGAGAAGCAGAAAGAAAAAGCAAAAGAGACGATGGACATCTATGCACCGCTGGCACAGAGACTTGGTATTTCCAAGATTAAGACGGAGCTTGATGACCTGGCTCTTAAATATTTTCAGCCGGAAGTCTTCTATGACCTGGTAAAGCAGATCAATGCGAGAAAGACGGAGAGGGAAGAATTTGTACAGCAGATCGTGGATGAAGTTTCCGCACACATGGAAAATGCGCACATCGAGGCGGTAGTGAACGGACGAGTAAAGCATTTCTTCAGTATTTACAAGAAGATGGTGAACCAGGATAAAACGGTGGATCAGATTTATGATCTGTTTGCAGTGCGTATTATTGTAGATTCGGTGAAAGACTGCTATGCGGCGCTTGGTGTGATCCACGAGATGTATACCCCGGTTCCGGGAAGGTTTAAAGATTACATTGCCATGCCGAAGGCGAACATGTACCAGTCTCTTCATACGACACTGATGAGCTCGGTAGGACAGCCGTTTGAGATTCAGATCCGAACAAAAGAAATGCATAAGACGGCAGAATACGGTATCGCAGCGCACTGGAAATACAAAGAGTCCAACGATGGAAAGAAGAGCGTGGAGGCCAAAGAAGAGGAAAAACTCAGCTGGCTCAGACAGATCCTTGAATGGCAGAAAGATATGTCGGATAACCGGGAATTTATGAATCTTCTGAAAGGGGACCTGGATTTATTCGCAGAAGACGTTTACTGTTTCACACCGAACGGAGACGTGAAGAACCTTCCGAATGGTTCTACTACGATCGATTTTGCCTATGCGATCCATACAGCTGTCGGCAACAAGATGGTCGGTGCGCGTGTGAACGGTAAACTTGTCAATATCGATTATAAGATACAAAATGGTGACAGAATCGAGATTTTGACCTCACAGAACTCCAAAGGACCGAGCCGCGACTGGCTGAACATCGTTAAGAGTACACAGGCCAAGAACAAGATCAATCAGTGGTTCAAGAAGGAATTCCGTGAAGAGAATATTGTCCGCGGAAAGGAAATGATGCTTTCTTACAGTAAAGCAAAAGGATTTGTGCTTGTGGATCTTCTGAAGCCGAAATATATGCAGATCGTGCAGGACAAATATGGTTTCCGTGATTGGGATTCCATTCTGGCTGCTGTCGGACATGGAGGTCTGAAAGAAGGTCAGGTGATCAACCGCCTCGCAGAAGAGTACGGTAAAGATCATAAGAAAGAGATTACTGATGAGATCGTAATGGAGAAAATCGCTGAGGCGGCGAAGAATAAAGTTCATATTGCGAAGTCGAAGAGCGGGATTGTGGTCAAGGGAATTGATGATATGGCAGTTCGCTTTTCGAGATGCTGCAATCCGGTTCCGGGAGATGAGATTGTAGGCTTTATCACCAGAGGACGAGGAATGTCGATCCACAGAACAGACTGCGTCAATATGATCCATTTGTCAGGACCTGAGCGGGAACGGCTGATTCCTGCCGAATGGGAGAAGCCGGCTGAAGGAGAAGGCACAGGAAGTTATCTTGCCGAGATCAAGATGTATGCAAATGACCGTCAGGGACTTCTTATGGATATGTCCAGAGTTTTGACAGAGATGAACATTGATGTGAAATCCATGAATGTGCGTACCAGCAAGCAGGGAACGGCAACGATTGAAGCAGGCTTCGTTGTTAATGGCAGGGAAGAACTGGCAAGAGTTATCGAGAAACTCCGTCAGCTCCAGGGAGTTCTCGATATTGAAAGAGCAGTCGGCTAGACGGCTGCATGAATACGTGTCGCAGGAAGAGGATTAAGAATATGAAGATAGAAATATTTGTGACAGGAATCATTAGTACGAATTGCTATATCCTGTCAAATGAAGAGACGAAAGAGGCAGTGATCGTAGATCCGGCGAATCTTTCCAGAACGATGGTGAGATATATCGAAGAAGAAGGGCTGAAAGTAAAAGCGGTTCTTCTGACGCATGCGCATTTTGACCATATTATGGGACTCGATCAGATCATCGCGATGTTCGGAGAGATGCCTGTATATGTAGAAGAGAGTGATCTGCCGCTTCTTAATAACAAAGAACTGAATGAATCGATGATTTACACAGCAGGCTATAGTTATGCCGGTGGCAATGTGATTCATGACAAAGATGTTCTTTCACTTATTGGATATGATTTTCAGGTGATCCATACACCGGGACACACAGCCGGAGGCGTCTGCTACTATGTGAAAGAAGCAAATGTGCTTTTCAGCGGAGATACCTTATTCTGCTGCTCGGTGGGAAGAACCGATTTTGCGACGAGCAGCACATCGGCACTCATTCGCTCCATCAAAGAAAAGCTGTTCCTGCTTCCAGATGAGACGATCGTTTATCCGGGACATATGGGAGCAACGACGATTGGAAATGAAAAAGTGAATAATCCATATGTTTAAGGGTAAATAGGTAAGAGGTTTACAGGCATGATTAAGATAAAATGTCAGAATGAACGATATACTTACGATATGTATCACATCGTAAAATCATTCTTTCCGGATGCTGAGATAAACCAGACGGTGGATAATGAACAAGAATCACTGGTTCAAATAGAAGTGGATCGTGATTCTTGTTTTTGCTGTGGGGCATGTGATAAAGATATGCGTCAGGAAGAACAGTTTGAGGTAAAATCGTCTGAAACAGATCAGATAACGGATAAAAGAGAAAAGAAACGGTATCTCAATAAAAAGCTTTATAAATGGCTCGTAAGTATTACAGGTGAAATCCATGCGTGGGGAGATATGACCGGTGTACGCCCGACGAAAATGATCATGGAGAAGCTGGAAGAGAACCTTACGGATGATGAAATCGTCCGATTTATGGAAGATACCTACGTGGTCGGCGAAAAGAAATCGCGTCTTGGAATTGAGATCGCAAAAAGAGAAAAAGAACAGCTTGAAAAGCTGGATTATGAAAATGGGTACAGCCTCTATATCGGAATCCCGTTTTGCCCTACGACTTGCAGTTACTGCTCATTTACATCCTATCCGATTGCTAAATGGGAGAAAAGAACGGATGAATATGTGGACGCTCTTTTGAAAGAGTTGTCCGGTATTGCAGAGTTGTCGCAGGGTAAAAAATTAAATACAATTTATATGGGCGGCGGTACTCCGACTACTTTAAGTGCCAGGCAGATGGACAGGGTGCTCACGCATCTGGAAGAGAATTTCTGCTTTGATGATCTGAAGGAATTTACGATCGAAGCAGGAAGACCGGACAGTATTACACGAGAGAAACTGGAAGTCATTTACCGTCACGGGGTCGGAAGAATTTCCATTAATCCGCAGACCATGCAGCAAAGAACACTGGACACAATAGGACGCCATCACACGGTGGAGGATATCGTCCGCGTTTACCATATGGCGAGAAAAATCGGGTTTGACAATATCAATATGGACTTGATCGCGGGGCTTCCGGGAGAACATCCGAAAGATATGGCGGATACGCTTCGGCAGATCAAAGAGCTTGCTCCGGACAGCCTGACGGTGCATGCGCTCGCGATGAAACATGGTTCAAGACTTACTAGAGAAAAGGCTGCGAGAAAGCAAAATGAAGATCAGTCTGAAGGTGATTTGATGTCAAATAAGCAGATGGCACTCGAGCTGGAAGAGATGATTGATATGGCATCAAGGTGCGCAGAGGAGATGGGACTTAAGCCTTATTATCTGTATCGTCAGAAAAATATTGCGGGAAATTTTGAAAATGTGGGCTATGCAAAGGTTGACAAAGCCGGAATATACAATATACTAATTATGGAGGAAAAACAATCGATCATAGCGGCAGGTGCAGGAGCGACTACCAAGGTTGTACTTCCATATGAGATTCCGGCGCCGGGAAGTAAGAACGGCAGAATGACGAATCTGATACGAATAGAGAACGTCAGAGACGTGGGAGAATATATTTCGCGGATCTACGAGATGATAGAACGAAAAGGAGAATGGCTATGGCGTTAAAGAAGAAACCGGTAACCGGTATGAAGGACATGCTCCCGAAGGAGATGGAGATCAGGGATTACGTAATCCAGATGATCAAAGATACTTATAAGACTTTCGGTTTTACATCCATGGAGACCCCATGTGTTGAGCATATTGAAAATCTCTGCAGCAAGCAGGGCGGCGATAACGAGAAACTGATCTTTAAGATTTTAAAACGCGGTGAGAAATTAAAGATTGATGAAGCAAAAGAAGAGGCAGATCTGGTGGACGGAGGTCTTCGCTACGACCTTACAGTTCCGCTCGCAAGATATTATGCAAATCATGCGAATGAGCTCCCGTCTCCGTTTAAAGCGCTTCAGATCGGCAATGTATGGCGTGCAGACCGTCCGCAGAGAGGACGTTTCCGCCAGTTCGTGCAGTGTGATATTGATATTTTGGGTGAGCCGGGTAATCTTGCTGAAATCGAGCTGATCCTTGCAACCACGACCATGCTCGGCAAGATGGATTTCCATAATTTTACGGTAAATATCAATGACCGTAATATCTTAAAAGCAATGGCTGCATACAGCGGATTTAAGGAAGAAGATTTTGATGAAGTTTTCATCATTTTGGATAAGATGGACAAGATCGGTGCCGAAGGTGTCGGTGAAGAGCTTCAGGAGATGGGATATACCAAAGAGAATGTGGATACCTATCTTGGACTTTTTGACGAGATTACCCCGGATGTGGAAGGAATCCGTTTCTGCCGTGAAAAACTGGCAGGATTTCTGAATGAAAGCGTAGCCGACAGCATGGAGACGATCATTTCTTGTGTAGAAAGTGCAAAAGAAGCAGATTTTAAGGTGAAATTCAATCCGACACTGGTGCGTGGACAGTCTTATTATACAGGCACAATCTTTGAAGTCACGATGGATGAGTTCGGAGGAGCAGTTGCGGGCGGCGGACGTTACGATAAGATGATCGGTAAATTTACAGGACAGGATACTCCGGCATGCGGATTTTCCATCGGATTTGAGCGTATCGTAATGCTTCTTCTTGAAAATGGATATGAGATTCCGTCTAAGCGCGATAAGAAAGCATATCTTTTGGAAAAAGGAATGCATAAGGACGGTATCCTGAAAGTGCTTGCGATGGCAAAAGAAGACCGTGCAAACGGAAAACAGGTTCTGATCGCTAACATGAAGAAGAATAAGAAATTCCAGAAGGATCAGCTGATTGCAGATGGATATGAAGATATCACGGATTGTTATAAAGATTCCGTAATGGAACTGTAAGAAGAAAAACAGGAGGAAGAAATCATGGCAGAATCAATGATGGGCCTTAAGAGAACGCACCGCTGTGCGGAACTTTCCGAGGCCAATATAGGGGAGAAAGTTACCATCATGGGATGGGTACAGAAGAACCGTAATAAAGGAGGACTGGTCTTCGTCGATGTGCGTGACCGTTCCGGAATCATTCAGGTAGTCTGTGAAGAAGGAAGCACAGCTCCTGAGATTATCGACAAAGCGGCAAAGCTTAGAAGTGAATTTGTCGTAGCAATTGTAGGAAAAGTAGAAGCGCGTTCAGGTGCCGTAAATGAAAATCTTGCGACAGGTGCTATTGAGATCAAACCGGAAGAACTCAGAGTGTTATCTGAATCAGAGACACCTCCGTTCCCGATTGAAGAGAACTCTAAGACAAAAGAAGATTTAAGACTGAAATATCGTTTCCTTGACCTTAGAAGACCGGATATTCAGAGAAATCTGATGATGAGAAGCCGTGTTGCAACTTTGACTCGTCAGTTCCTCGCAGAAGAAGGATTCCTTGAGATTGAAACACCGTTCCTTATCAAGAGCACACCGGAAGGAGCAAGAGATTACCTGGTACCAAGCCGTGTTCATCCGGGGAATTTCTACGCACTCCCGCAGTCACCGCAGATATTCAAACAGCTTTTGATGTGCTCCGGATATGATCGTTATTTCCAGATCGTGAAATGTTTCCGTGATGAGGATCTTCGTGCAGACCGTCAGCCGGAATTTACACAGATCGATATGGAATTATCCTTTGTAGATGTAGATGATGTAATCGATGTTAATGAACGACTTCTTGCAAAGCTGTTCAAAGAAGTGCTTGATATCGATGTACCGCTTCCGATTCAGAGAATGACCTGGCGGGAAGCAATGGATCGTTTTGGTTCTGATAAGCCGGATATCCGTTTTGGAATGGAACTTCAGAACGTAACAGAAGTTGTCAAAGATTTTGATTTCGTTGTATTTAAAAATGCGATTGAAAATGGTGGAACTGTCCGCGGTATTAACGCAAAGGGACAGGGAGGAATGCCGAGAAAGAAAATTGACAAACTGGTTGATTTTGCAAAGGATTACGGCGCAAAAGGACTTGCATATATTGCAATTCATGAAGATGGAACAGCCAAATCTTCTTTTGCAAAATTCATGACCGAAGAACAGGAAAAAGCATTGATCGAAGCGATGGGTGGAGAAAACGGAGACCTTCTTCTCTTTGCTGCTGATAAGAATAAAGTAGTATGGGATGTTCTTGGAGCACTTCGTCTGGAACTGGCCCGTCAGATGGAACTTCTGGATAAGAATGAATACAAGTTCCTCTGGGTAACGGAATTCCCGCTTCTTGAGTGGAGTGAAGAGCAGAACCGCTTTACTGCAATGCATCATCCATTTACTATGCCGATGGAAGAAGACCTTCAGTATATTGACTCTGATCCGGGAAGAGTACGCGCAAAAGCTTACGATATCGTTCTGAACGGAAATGAGATCGGCGGAGGAAGTGTTCGTATCTTCAATCAGGAAATCCAGAGTAAGATGTTTGAAGTTCTTGGATTTACACCTGAGCAGGCGCAGGAACAGTTTGGCTTCTTGTTGAACGCTTTCAAATACGGAGTACCGCCACACGCAGGACTGGCATATGGACTTGACCGTCTTGTAATGCTGATGGCAAAACAGGACAGCATACGAGACGTAATTGCATTCCCGAAAGTGAAAGATGCTTCCGATCTGATGACAGAAGCTCCGGCAGCAGTTGATCAGAAGCAGCTGGAAGAGCTGGGACTTGAACTTGCTAAAATAGCAGAAAAAACAGAAGGGTAAAAAAATAAGTTTAGAGCACAATGGTTAGGAAGAGCCGGAGTGCTCTTTTATTTCCGGTAATGATGTGATGAGGTAGAGTAGATTATATTACATGCATTCATCGCCTTTTGTTGACATATCTGTCTGGTATGAACAGAAAAAAACCACTGAGATTACTCAGTGGCTTAAGAGCGACAGACGGGACTCGAACCCGCGACCTCCACCTTGGCAAGGTGGCGTACTACCAACTGTACTACTATCGCATATGAAATCTGCTCTTGTGAACAAGTCATAGTATACACTATAAAGGGGATATTCGTCAACTGTTTTTTGTAAAAATGCATGTTTGACTTTAAGGAGAATATGGTAAAATTGTCAGCAAAATAGGGATTTGTTGCCCAAAAAGTAGTACAGATATTTCTTGATAAACAGGTTGACAAATCTATACTCATAAGGTATTATATATATTGTTCTGAGGATCACAAACTTAATAAATGCGATAGTAGTACAGTTGGTAGTACGCCACCTTGCCAAGGTGGAGGTCGCGGGTTCGAGTCCCGTCTGTCGCTCTTAAGCACTGGAGATAAGAAGCTTCGGTGCTTTTTCCTTTATGGGAAACTGCGTTTCCACAGAACGAAAATATTGCTTGCATCTTCAGGGGGATTGGCACCCGCCACTGATACAGATTACTGACTCACCGCCTAAAGAGGCGGGAGTCATATTCCATCTGATATAAATCTATAGCAAAAAGGAAACCTGATAAATATCAGATTCCCTTTCGCTATTATGTAATGTTCAATTATCTAAGTAAGAACCAGTATCCTGCAAATGCGGCTGCAGCCAATATGAGGATAATAAGGATTACAACCAGCACAACCGGGAAGCGACCGCCTTTTTCTTCGTCCTCTTTATCCAACATGTTTTGATAGTTCTCACGCATTTCTTTTTCGCGAGAATCGCGTACATGCTTCGGAGGAATGTTGGAATAGGTCTGCTCTGATTTGCGATTGTCGATCGGTTTACGTCTCACCGGTTTTGCCTGATCTTCAAAAGCAGTATCCAGTGCATCGGAGAATTCTTCCACAGAATCTTCCATGGCACGTGGTGCCGGCTTTACCGGGCGCTGCTTTTTCTTTGGGCGCGGCATTTCTTCATCGAGAACCGGACGTTCCAGTGCAACTGTCTCACCGTTTAATGCGGCAGGCCTTTTCTTTACAACAGGTTTTGATTTTGCTTTTCTTTCAACTTTTACTTCAGGCTTTACAGCTTTCCCTGCTTCCGACATTCCTTCTGGTCTTGATTCAGGTCTTGGCCTTTTTTTGGAAGATGGTTTTCGGTCACCTGTGGCTTTTGAAACCGGTTTTTCGTTCGCGAGATCGAGTTTAAAAGAAGATGGTATTTCTATCTCTATATTCTTTTTGACAGAAGCAGAATCTTTTACGGCGTCTGTAGAAGCCGGTGTTCCTTCCGGTCTTTTCTTCTTTTTAGGAGCAGGCTGTTTTGGTGTCTCACCGGAAAGCTCAGATATTTTTTTGCGTTTCCCTTCATCAGAAGCAGTATCCGGTTTGACAGGACGCTTTTTCGGTTTTGACTGCTGCTTTGGTGCAGATTCGTTCTTTGCGCGCTGTTTATCTAAATTCCACTGTTTCTTACAATCGTGGCAAATGGCAAATTCGTTGTAGATAGCCTCACCGTCTGCAGTCTCACCGACTTTCTTCGTTTTGATTTCTAGTTCTTGGTTACAAATGGGGCATTTCATATTTATCTCTCCTCTTTGGTTATTTAATTAAATGAATCCATACATATATAATGTTAACACTTCTGAAAAAGAAGTCAAGAAACTTCTTTGCACGTCAGTAAAAAAGTGGTAGAATAGAACCAATTAATGACTATTTACTAGAGAAATTGGAAGGATTTGTAAAATAATGGAAAATCGTGTGATAAAAGTTGCTCTTCTGGGTCTCGGAACTGTAGGTACAGGAGTTTATAAGCTGATCGGAAGAAGAAGTGATGAGATGGTATCTAAGATCGGTGCACAGCTTTCGATCGAGAAGATTCTGGTACATAGTATGAAAAAAACCAGACAGGGAATTGAGAAGGGACTTTTGACTGATAATTGGGAAGATATTATAAATAATGACGAGATTCAGATTGTGATTGAAGTTATGGGAGGAATCGAGCCTGCAAGGACGATGATTCTGGAAGCTCTTGAAAAAGGAAAGAGCGTAGTGACTGCGAACAAGGATCTGGTCGCTGAGCATGGCAGGGAGCTCTATGAAGCTGCGAAAGCAAATCATGTAGATTTTCTATTTGAGGCAGCAGTTGCCGGTGGCATTCCGATCATCCGTCCGCTGAAGCAGTGCCTTGCTGCAAATAAGATTGATGAAGTAACCGGTATCGTGAATGGAACAACGAACTACATCCTTACAAAGATGTTTGAAGAAGGCATGGACTTTGGCAATGCGCTGAAAAAGGCGCAGGAATTAGGTTATGCGGAAGCGGATCCGACTGCCGATGTAGAAGGGCTGGATGCCGGACGCAAAATGGCAATTATGGCATCCTCTGCATTTCATTCAAGAGTGGTATTTCGGGATGTATATACCGAAGGAATCACCAGAATTTCCGCAAGAGATATTGCGTATGCAAGAGAATTTGACTGTGTGATCAAGCTGCTTGGGGTTGCAAAAAATACTGCGCAGGGAATTGAAGTGGGCGTGTATCCGATGATGATCGATAAGAATCATCCGCTTGCTACTGTAAGAGATTCTTTTAATGCAGTGTTTGTTCATGGAGATGCCGTGGGAGATGCGATGTTCTATGGGCGAGGAGCCGGAGAGATGCCGACCGCAAGTGCCGTGGTCGGTGACGTTTTGGATGTGGCACGTAATATGCAGTATCAATGCACAGGAAGAATCGGCTGCGGATGCTATAAAGAAATCCCGGTGAAGAGTTTCGGAGACGTGAAGAACCGTTTCTTCCTCAGAATGCAGGTGACAAATGAGCCAGGTGTTCTTGCAAAAATTGCGAAAGTATTCGGGGATCATAAGGTCAGCATCGAGCGCGTTGTGCAAAGAGAAGCGAAGAAAATGGATGCTGAGCTTGTAATCGGAACTTCGGCAGTCAAAGAATATCATATGAAAGACGCACTGGATGTTTTGAAAGAAATGCCGGTTGTGAAGGAAATCAGCAGTATAATCAGAGAGTATTAAAGAAAGAATATAGAAAGGAAGTGTGCCGGTGCGTGAACGTACGACGATAGGTTTTCTGATAAAACAGATTAATAACATATATGAAAAAGATTTTAACAGGTTGCTAAAGTCTATCGGAATCACTTCCTCTCAGTGCGCGGTGCTTGATTACCTTTTTCACAGCAGTAAGGAAGAAATCACGCAGCGCGATATTGAAAAGCATTTAAGCCTCAAGAATCCGACGGTGACGGGCCTTTTAAAACGTCTGGATGAAAAGGGATTTATCTTATCCGTTCCAAGCACCACAGATAAGAGGTGTAATAACATTTATCTTACAGAAAAGGCGTATGACATTCAGAAGAAAATGGAGGCCAGCCGGAAAAAAAGTGACAAACAGCTGACACTGGGGATGAATACAAAAGAGGTGCAGGTGCTGAAAAAAGCGCTGGAGAAGGTGCTTTATAACATTTCTGAGCCATAAAGCTTAAAATAGAATCTGGTATTCCGGAAGAAGGAAATCACAAGGAGAGAATCAAAATGAGTTATGCAGATAAAGTGTTTATAGAGATGTGCCGTGATATCATTGATCATGGAACCAGCACAGAAGGTGAGAAAGTAAGACCGAAGTGGGAAGATGGGACACCGGCATATACGATCAAGAAGTTCGGTGTGGTGAATCGATATGATCTTCGTAAAGAATTTCCGGCGATCACTTTAAGAAAGACAGCAATCAAGAGCTGTACAGACGAGGTGCTTTGGATTTGGCAGCAGAAATCCAATAATATTCATGACCTGCACAGTCATATCTGGGACAGTTGGGCTGATGAAAACGGATCGATCGGGAAAGCGTACGGATATCAGATGAGTGTAAAGCATCAGTATAAAGAAGGAATGATGGACCAGGTAGACCGAGTGATCTATGACCTTAAGAACAATCCTTACAGCCGGAGGATCATGACCAATATTTATGTACATCAGGATCTTCATGAGATGAATCTCTACCCGTGCGCGTACAGTATGACATTCAACGTGACGAAAGAAAAAGGCAGTGACAAGCTCACTTTGAACGGTATTTTAAATCAGCGTTCTCAAGATGTTCTTGCGGCGAATAACTGGAATGTCTGCCAGTATGCGGTTCTGCTTCATATGATGGCGCAGGTCTGCGACATGCAGGTCGGAGAATTTGTTCATGTGATCGCTGACGCGCATATTTATGATCGTCATATTACGCTGATCGAAGAACTGATCCAGAGAGAAACCTATCCGGCACCGACATTCTGGCTGAATCCGGAGATTAAAGATTTTTATAAGTTTACAAGAGATGATGTGCGCCTGGACAATTATGTGACAGGACCGCAGATCAAGGATATTCCGATTGCAGTATAGAAATAAATGTACATTGGCAAAGGAGAGAATAGAGCATGAAAATTATTGTAGCCGCGGATAAGAACTGGGCAATTGGAAAGAATAACAAACTAATGTGGAGCATTCCGGCTGATATGAAGTTTTTTCGGGAAACGACGAAGGGAAATGTTGTTATTATGGGAAGAAAAACTCTGGAGAGTTTTCCTCAGGGACAGCCGCTTAAAAACAGAGTGAATATTGTGATCACGCATGATCCGTCTTATAAGGTGAAGGATGCTGTTGTTGTACACAGCATTGAGGAAGCGGTAGAAGAAAGCCGGAAATATGAAGGAGAAGTCTTTGTGATCGGCGGAGAAAGTATTTACCGTGCGATGCTTCCGTATTGTGACACTGCTCTTGTCACCAAAATTGATTATGCGTATGAAGCAGATACCTGGTTCCCGAATCTGGATGAGGAGGAGGAGTGGGAAATGACCGAAGAAGGTGAAGAACAGACCTGCTTCGATCTTGAGTACGCATTTACCAAATATGAACGGAAATAACAAAAAATGATAGAAATAATAGAATAAAAAAGATCAATACAACATGCAAAAACTATCATTGACAAAGGTATGATTTGATAAGTATAATAGACACTATCAGAACGAGTATATGAGAAATGCGATGACAAGGAGGAGTACATAATTTCCTGATGCAAAGAGAGAAAGCGGTCAGTGTAAGCTTTTGTGACGGGATTATGGAAGTAGCCTTCGAGCAGCGAACCCAAAGGGCAGGAGCCTGAGTAGATTTCGACGTGATTCTTACGTTACAGGGAAGCAGTATCGGATTGATAGAGTATCCCGTACTGGCAGAGTGCAGGAATTATAAATTCCTGAATTTAGGTGGTAACACGGATTATGATTCGCCCTAAGCTAGAAATAGTTTAGGGTGTTTTTTTCTCTTGGAAAATGGGGTTTCCTCGAGAATGTTAGAAAAAGGAGGTAGTTACATGAAGAAAATTTCGGGCAACAAATTATTGGTAAAGGCACTGAAGGAAGAAGGAGTAGATGTTATGTTCGGTTATCCGGGCGCATGCACTATCGACATCAGTGATGAGATTTATAAGCAGAAGTATACGAAAGTAATTCTTCCAAGACATGAGCAGGCTCTTGTTCATGCAGCAGATGCTTATGCAAGATCAACCGGAAAAGTCGGTGTCTGTCTGGTAACCAGCGGTCCGGGTGCGACAAACCTGGTAACCGGTCTTGCAACTGCGAACTATGACAGCGTACCGCTGGTATGCTTTACCGGCCAGGTGGCAAGACATCTGATCGGTAATGATGCATTCCAGGAAGTAGATATTGTTGGAATCACAAGAAGTATCACAAAATACGGAGTGACAGTAAGCAGAAGAGAGGATCTTGGAAGAATTATCAGGGAAGCATTTTACATTGCAAGAACAGGACGTCCGGGTCCGGTACTTGTGGACCTTCCGAAGGATGTAATGGCAGAGCTTGGTGATCCGGAGTATCCGGAAACTGTAAGTATCCGAGGCTATAAGCCAAACACCGAAGCTCATATGGGACAGTTAAAAAGAGCGGTCAAGATGCTTAGTAAAGCAAAACGCCCATTGCTCCTTGCCGGAGGCGGTGTAAATATCGCAAGAGCCAATGAGGGATTCCGTAAACTTGCGGAGATTACGAATGTACCTGTGGTTACAACCATCATGGGACGAGGTGCGATCCCGACCGACCATCCGCTCTTTATCGGAAACCTTGGAATGCATGGCTCTTATGCATCCAACATGGCAGTAGGAGAATGTGACCTTCTCTTCTCCATCGGAACCCGTTTTAATGATCGTATCACAGGAAAATTACATGCATTTGCTCCAAATGCGCAGATTGTACATATTGATATTGATACTGCATCCATTTCAAGAAATATTAAAGTAGATGTACCAATCGTTGCAGATGCAAAAGAAGCAATCGGTAAACTTCTTGAATACGTAGAACCGGTGAATACTGAAGAATGGCTTGGTGTGATCGCCGGATGGAAGGAAGAGCATCCTCTGAAAATGAAACCAAAATATGGTGTAATGCAGGCACAGGATATTCTGGAAACTATCAATGAAGTATTTAAAGATGATGACACCATCGTTGTTACAGATGTAGGACAGCATCAGATGTTTACTTCCCAGTATCTTGAAGTAAATGAGAAAACGAGAATGTATATGTCAGGCGGACTTGGAACCATGGGATATGGTTTTCCGGGCGCGATCGGTGCACAGATCGGTAATCCGGACAGCACAGTTATCGCAATTTCCGGTGACGGCGGCATGCAGATGAATATTCAGGAATTTGCAACTGCAGTTCTGGAAGAACTTCCGCTGATCCTCTGCGTATTTAACAATACATATTTGGGAATGGTTCGTCAATGGCAGAAGTTATTTTATGGAAAGCGTTATTCCATGACAGATCTCCGTTCCGGAGCTGCGACCAGAAGAGGAGAAGAGCCGCCGGTGAAATATACTCCGGATTTTGTAAAACTTGCAGAGAGCTACGGAGCGAAAGGAATCCGTGTAACGAAGCCTGAAGAGATGAAACCGGCATTTGAAGAAGCTAAGAGAAACCGTGAACTTAAAGTACCTACTTTGATAGAATTTATGCTGGATCCTGAAGATCAGGTTTACCCGATGATTCAGCCGGGCGGAACTCTCGAAGAAATGATTCTGGATTAAGAAGGAGGAAGAAAAATGGATAATACAATGAAAAAAAGATGGATTTCTTTATTTGTTGAAAATCAGGTAGGTGTACTGTCCAAGATTTCCGGCCTGTTTTCCGGAAAATGCTATAATCTGGAAAGTCTTACAGTAGGGAAGACGGAAGACCCGACGATTTCACGTATGACGATCGAGACGATCTGCGATGAAGAAACATACGAACAGATCAAAAAGCAGCTGAATCGTATGGTAGAAGTTATCAAAGTTATTGATTTTACTGGGATTTCTGTAGTAATGCAGGAGCTTATGTTTGTAAAAGTGAAGAATTGCACAGCGGAAGATAAAGCAGAACTCTTCCAGATTGCGCAGACCTATCAGGCAAAGGTAAGAGATTACGGAAGAGACAGTGTATTGTTGGAATTTGTTCATACGGCTCATAAGAACAGCGCAATCATCCAGTTCCTGCGTTCAGAATTCCACTCTATTGAAGTGGTAAGAGGCGGAACGGTAGGAATTGAAGCAATCACAATGCCTAAGAGATAGACTGGGTGAACTGTTTCAAAAAAAACAGAGCGCACTCTTGAATTTTGCGGATGGCCGTATTATAATGTTTTAAGGATTTTAAAAGTGCATAACTTATGAAATATAGTGCTTTTAAGGTTGGCTCTCAATAGATAATAATGATAGAATGTGAAAGAACTGCCGAAGGACAGCGGAATGGAGGAATTAACAATGGAGAAGAAACAGATTGACTGGGCAAATATCGGATTTGGGTATATTCAGACAGATATGCGTTATGTTTCTAATTTCAAAGACGGCAAATGGGACGAAGGCGAACTTACACCGGATGCGAATGTAGTATTAAATGAATGTGCAGGAGTACTTCAGTATGCACAGACTGTATTTGAAGGATTAAAAGCTTATACAACAGAAGACGGACATATCGTAATGTTCCGTCCGGACTTAAATGCAAAGCGTATGGCAGATTCTGCAAAGAGACTTGAAATGCCGGTATTCCCGGAAGACAGATTTATTGAAGCGGTTGCGCAGACTGTAAAGGCAAATGCAGCTTACGTACCACCTTATGGATCAGGAGCGACTTTATATGTCCGCCCATATATGTTTGGTTCAAACCCTGTTATCGGTGTAAAACCTGCTGACGAATATCAGTTCCGTGTATTTACAACGCCGGTTGGTCCTTATTTCAAGGGCGGCGCAAAACCAATCACGATCAAAGTTTCAGATTTCGACCGTGCGGCACCGCATGGAACAGGACATATCAAAGCAGGACTTAACTATGCAATGAGCCTTCATGCAATCGTTACTGCTCATGAAGAAGGATTTGCAGAGAACATGTACCTGGATGCTGCAACCAGAACGAAAGTAGAAGAGACAGGCGGAGCGAACTTCATTTTCGTTACAAAGGATAATAAAGTAGTGACACCGAAGTCAGACAGTATTCTGCCTTCAATCACAAGACGTTCTATCCTCTATGTTGCAAAAGAATATCTGGGACTGGAAGTAGAAGAAAGAGAAGTATTCTTCGATGAAGTGAAAGACTTTGCAGAATGTGGTCTTTGCGGTACAGCGGCAGTTATTTCACCGGTTGGAAAGATCGTAGATCACGGTAAAGAGATCTGCTTCCCGAGCGGAATGGATGAAATGGGACCTGTTACCAAGAAATTATACGAAACTCTGACCGGAATTCAGATGGGGCATCTTGAAGCACCGGAAGGATGGATTAAGGTGATTGAATAATGGATCAGAACGCGAAAAAGAGAAATAAGCTGCTTGCAGAGCAGGTGATAAAAGCTCTTGAATCCCGTAATATGGAAGCATATTATGCGGAGAATAAGGAAGAAGCCCTGGCTAAGGCACTGGAGCTGATGCCTGAAGGAAGTTCTGTTGCATGGGGCGGTTCGATGAGTATTAAAGAAATCGGACTTACACAGGCGGTTCATGATGGAAATTATGTGGTGTATGACCGGGATCAGGCAACAACGCCGGAGGAGAAGACTGAGATCACGAAGAAAGCATTTTTTTCTGATTACTTTCTTGCAAGTACGAATGCAATTTCAGAAGATGGTATTCTGGTAAATATCGACGGTATTTCAAATCGTGTTGCTGCGATTGCTTTTGGACCGAAGAATGTAATTATGATCGTAGGAATGAATAAAGTGGTCCGTTCCGAGGAAGATGCAATGGCGCGCGCCAAACACATCGCAGCTCCGATTAATGCGCAGCGTTTCGGAAAGACACCGTGTACCGTCACCGGAAAGTGTTCAGAATGCAAATCGCCGGGATGTATTTGCTGTCAGACGATGATTACCAGATTCAGTCTTGCCCCAAAGAGAATTAAAGTGATCCTTGTAAATGAAGAACTGGGATTTTAGGAAAATGGATGAAATAATCAGAAAACAGTATACATTTACCGGACATGTACAAGGCGTAGGCTTTCGGTACAGTGCCCAGTATCTGGCTCAGGCAATCGGTGTTACCGGCTGGGTGAAAAATGAGTGGGACGGCACTGTGGTAATGGAAGCACAGGGGACGAAAGAACAGCTGGATCTGCTGATTGAGAAGCTTAGGACAAGGAGCTTTATCAGAATTGATTATGTGGCTGAACTAACGCTTCCGTTAGAATCTGAGCTTGGATTTCATGTGCGATAAAAGTAAATAGAAGGAGCCTGCATTTCGATATAAAGAAATTGCAGGCTCCTTTTGAAACGCGAAGAAATCCGTAAGCATCATGGGGCAAAGGCTTTTGACCCCAACATCATAATATATTCTATAATTCTTCTGTCTTGAAGGTTGTATAACCCTCGTAATAATAGCTGTGATCAATCCCTTTCATATTTTTCAACAATTTCGTCAAAGTTCGATTGCGGCATTTTATCAATGTTTTCAAGTGATGCTTCAAGGTACATAAGCGGTGCAAATCGGAAATTCCCCTTTGCGATATTTACTGTGCGGATTTGCCCTGCAAAATCATAGATATCTTCAAATAAGAACTTATGAATTGCCTGCAAGGTGGAGTATTTTCCGGCAGGAAGATGATACAAAACATGTTTTTCAAACAGTTCTGCGGCTTTTTTCTTGCTGATGCGCTCTTCCTCACGGGCAAGGTCGGCGGAACTTGCAAGTCCTAATTTATTCTCAAGCATAGTATTCTCCTCATTTCTGATTATTTGAAAAAATCCATCATATCGTGGTCACACAAATATAAGTTCATTATATCGGAAAATTGCAAAATTTCAAGGGACAGTTCCGTTTTGCATGACGCGCACCTCGCAGCAAGTACGCTTACAGGAAATGCAATCGTTGCTGCGGATTCTGGAAAGAACTTACTTCTTCTTGATGTGACACCGATGAGCCTTTCCATTGAGACGGTAGGAGGAGTGGCAACCAGACTGATCGAGCGAAATACCACGCTTCCAACCAGATATTCCAAGATTTTTTCTACGGCCGCACCTTACCAGAGTAATGTGGAGATTCGTGTCCTTTAGGGAGAGCGCCCGATGGCGAAGGACAATAAGCGAATCGGAACCTTCCGCCTGAAAGGAATCCGGAAGGCACCTGCCAGTGTACCGCAGATTGAAGTCACCTTTGATCTTGATGCTAATGGAATTCTGAAGGTATCGGCAAAAGATCTGGATACCGGAAAAGAACAGTTGGAACTTACAAGTGCAAGAGTCCTGCATTTGTAATAGATAAAAAAAGGAACAGGCGGTGAGCAGAACAAAAATCTATTCATCGCCTGATTTTCCGTCTATCAGATAATCATAAGATACATGGAAGATTTCCGATAAAGCTTTCAGCTCCAGGTCGGTTACGTATCTTTGATTCGTTTCTATGCGAGTGATTACATTCTTATCTATATCATATCCGGCAAGCTGAAGACGATAGGCTAAATCCCTCTGGGAATAATTATTCTGTCTTCGCAATTCAATCAGCTGTTTGCAGATCAAATTCTTCTCTCCGGTTTCGGTTCTTGGTTTCGGCATCTTAAAATCCCTTTCCCTTCACAAAATCATATCATCTGTTTGTCTCATTTTTTGCAACTTTATCCTAAATATTACATGGGTGAATAAAAATTCCGGTTGTAAAAATGAGACAAATGAAAAGATGATTGTGATGGAAAAGAAAAACGAATTCAGAAAGCAATTTTGAATTCTGAATTCGTTTTGAATTAGCTATATTTTTATTCTTGATTGAATCGTGAGAGGAACTGTATTGTACGTTCTTCTTTTGGATTTTCGAATACTTCTTTTGGGTTTCCCTGTTCTACGATATATCCGTCATCCATAAAAATCACCTGATGGGCAACATCTCTCGCAAATGCCATTTCATGGGTAACGATTACCATGGTAGTCTCTTTATCTGCCAGTTCTTTGATAACTTTAAGCACTTCACCGGTAAGTTCCGGGTCCAGTGCGGAAGTCGGTTCATCGAAACAGAGAATATCCGGTTTTAATGCAAGTGCACGCGCGATCGCAACTCTCTGGCATTGTCCGCCGGAAAGCTGATGCGGATAGTTGTTCATTCTGTTCGTAAGTCCCATCTGTTTTAAGAGCTCTTCCGCAAGTACTTTGATTTCTTCGTGAATCTCTTTTTTGCGTGCTTTGTAATCCGGCTGTTCTTTAGCCAGAAGTTCTTTGGCAAGCATTACATTTTCCAGTGCCGTATACTGTGGAAAAAGATTGAAGGACTGGAAAACCAGACCGAAATGCAGGCGTTTTTTGCGAATCGTGGATTCCTGCTGTGTGGAAGAATCGGCTGCATCAAAAAGAGTCTCTCCATTTACACGAATGATACCGGTATCGGGACGCTCCAGAAAATTCAGGCATCTGAGCAGGGTAGTCTTACCGCTTCCGGAAGAACCGATGATGGATACGACCTGCCCCTTTTCCAGGGAGAAACTGATATCTTTTAAAACTTCTGTATGATTAAATGTTTTACCAATGTGTTCTACTTCTAAGATTGCCATTACGATTTTCTCCTTTATCTGAAATAATCCAGTTTTTTCTCAAAGCGGCTAAGCAGTACGGTCACGATACCGTTGAATACGAGATAGTATACTGCTGTAAAGAACAGTGGCCAGATCTCGCCTGAAATACCGTGAGAGCCTTTCATAAATGCCTGTCCGGCCCAGATGATTTCCTGCAGTGCAATGATGCGGGCAAGTGAGGTGTCCTTTACAAGGGTAATGATCTCATTTGACATCGGAGGCACGATGCGCTTGATCATCTGAAGAAGAGTGACCTTAAAGAAGATCTGGCTCTTCGTCATGCCAAGAACCAGTCCGGCTTCTTCCTGACCTGCCGGAACGCCCTGGATTCCACCGCGGTAAATCTCTGAAAAATAGCAGGAGTAGTTGATGATAAATGCAATGCTTGTTGCAAGAAAACGTCCTCCTTCTCCGCCACCCCAGATTGGATTATGAAGCACCAGTCCCGGAAAATAAAAGATGATCAGAAGTTGGATCATAAGCGGCGTACCACGGATGATCCAGACAAATAATTTCGTAAAATAACCAAGTGGTTTAAATCGTGACATGGATCCGAAGGCGATGATAAGTCCAAGAGGAAAAGCACCGACCAGCGTCACAAAGAAAAGTTTTAAGGTTTGTAAAAAGCCGACATTCAAAGCGTTGATTACGATCGGCATCTGTTCCATAATCTGATTCATAGGATTACCCTGCTTTCTCTAAAAGTTAGAATACATACGAATAGAGAGCGGGAAGAGCCGCTCTCTATCTGGATATAAATTACTGTTCAATAATTGCTGCCTGAACACCGTATTTCTCAGCAATTTCCATCATGCTTCCGTCAGCATAGCTGGATGAGAAGAAATCATTGAGCGCTTTTGCAAGATCAGAACCTTTACGGAATCCAACGCCATATTCTTCACTGTTAAGTCCGAAGGTATAAGTAAGATTCTCATATCCTGTTCCGGCTCCAACCATGGCAGCTGCCATAAGAGAGTCGATGACAGCGGCATCAGATGTTCCGGCCGCAACTTCCATCAGTGCATCAGCCTGAGATTTTACGGAAGTATAATTGATTCCAAGTGCGCTGATCTCAGCTTCTCCGGCACTTCCTGCTTCTACTGCAAAAGTAAGATCGGAAATGCTGTCGGCATCCTGATACTGGTCAGCCTTGTCAGAAGGAACGATCACAACCTGTGCGTTGTTGCAGTATGCATTGGAACATTCCATAGAACTTGTTACTTCATCGGTAAGAGTCATACCATTCCATACACAGTCGATGGTTTTACCGTCAAGCTCCATGATCTTGTTATCCCAGTCGATCTCAACGAACTCAACTTCAACTCCAAGGCTTTTGGCAAATGCTTTTGCCATATCAGCGTCAAAACCAATCCATTCATCACTGTCATCCTTGTAATCCATCGGTGCGAAATCTGTGATACCAACTACAAGAGTTCCTTTGTCCTTGACATAAGACATATCACTTTCTTCTGTTGCGGTATTTCCTGTGCTATTTCCCTCTGTCTTCTTTTCAGAGCCGCCGCATGCAGCAAGTGAAAGAACCATAGCCAGAGTCAGCGTAAATGAAATAAACTTTTTCATGCCAAATCTCTCCTTCATATTAAATATGTAATGTGTTTTACTTTACAATATTATCAATCTACCAGAGTAAAGTCAAGCGGAAATATCAGAAAGGCATGAAATTGTGCAGGATATCCAATGGAAGGCGGACTTGCAAAGTGCGGAAGGTTGAAATATAATGATAGAAAAGTGTTAGTATCATAGGGGGCGAAATACCTTTTGACCCCTACATCATAGAAAATGTAAGACCGGCGTGCCCTGTGAAAGCGGAATTCCGGCAAAAAGATAGTAGATTAGAGGTTAGTACGAATGAAAGTTGGAATTTTTGATTCGGGAATTGGCGGACTTTCTGTCCTGCATCGCGCGAGAAAAATGATGCCGGATGTGAGATTCGTGTATTATTCAGATGTTGCACATGTACCTTACGGCGAAAAAACTGTGCAGGAGATAAGAGGCTTTGTTGAACATAATCTGAATTTCCTGATCGATAAAGAAGTAGATGCTGTAGTGATCGCCTGTAACACGGCGACCACTGTTGCGACAAAGGAATTCAGGGCAAAATTCCCGGTACCTATTGTGGGGATGGAGCCTGCGGTGAAGAAGGCGATTGAGCAGTTTCAAAATACGGGCAAGAGGATATTGGTGGCAGCTACGCCGGTTACCATTGCGGGAGAGAAACTCCACAATCTTCTCGAAAGAGTGGATAAAGAACATGATGTGGATCTGATTCCGCTCCCGAAGCTGGTTCATTTTGCGGAGAGCGGAAATTTTGATTCTGAAGAAATCGATGATTATCTGAGAGAAGAGTTAAAGGTCTTCCATCTGGAAGATTACGCTGCGGTTGTCCTTGGATGTACGCATTTTAATTATTTTAAGGAAAACTTCCTTCGGATCTTCCCTAATGAGATTCATTTCGTGGATGGAAATGAAGGTACGCTCCGTCAGTTGATGAGGCTTCTTCCACAGAAAGATGAAAAATGTACGGAAGATGAAATGGTGCAGTATTATTTCTCAGGGATTCCCGCGAAAGAAGAACAGAAGAAGCAGATTGAATGCTGCATGAAGCGGCTGGATAAAATGTACGAGCTTGTATAATAAACGAGGCATTTCTAATAGTAGAAATACATAAAATTCCATGAGGGCTTTAAAGGAGTTTCGGCATGGAAAAATGGAAAATGTCATCGGAAGGATTCCTTATCGCAGCGATTGCGGCTGCGCTTATCTTAGGTATCACTTATCAGTTCGGACGTGTGAAAAGTCCAGATGAGAGCGCCACGGGGCAGTTGGTAAATGAGGTGGAAACTGAAAATGCCGAGGAAGAGGAAAGTGACTCATCCGAAGAAAAAGACTACATCAAATGGGTAGATTTTAACGTGACGGCAGAGGCCATGAAGCAGGCATTAATGTACGATGTGGATACGCATCTTGAGGAGATTCATCTGGACTGGGTGGATCTTCTGTCATATCTTGGAGTAAAATACGGAGGTGACTTTGGAAAATATAAAAGTCAGGACATGGAAGAGGCGGCTGAAAAGCTGAAAAATGGCGAACTTGTCGTTGATGAAATGGAAAAGACCATGAATTATTTTTCCTATTACCGCGAGGCGTATGGAGCAGTTCTGGATGGGATGGCGGGGGAGTATCAGCTGGAGCAGGAGGACGGCAGTATGAAAAGCTTCTATGGGCTGAAGGCGTTTAGTCCGATCGCAAAAGGATTTCCCTATTCCGATTATGATGATTTTGGTGTATCCAGGAGCTATGGATATCGGAGAAATCATCTGGGACATGATATGATGGGGCAGGTGGGGACACCTGTGATCGCCGTGGAATCCGGCGTGGTCTCGGCGCTTGGGTGGAACCAGTACGGAGGCTGGAGGATCGGAATCGACAGTTTTGACGGAAGACGGTATTATTATTACGCACATCTCAGGCAGAACCGCCCTTATGCAGAAGGTCTTGAAGAGGGAGAAGTGGTGCAGGCCGGAGATGTGATCGGATATATCGGCCGCACCGGTTATAGCGCAAAGGAGAACGTAAATAACATTGATGAATATCATCTGCATTTTGGACTGCAGCTTATATTCGATGAATCCCAGAGAGAAGGAAACAATGAAATCTGGGTAAGCGGCTATGAGCTGACCCGTTTCCTTGCGATGAACCGGTCGGAAACGGTAAGAAATGATGAGACAAAAGAGTGGAAGAGGCTTTATGCGTTTCGTGATCCGGCTGCGGAAACGTATTTGAATGAAAAGCAAGATGCAAACGATACAAAAGAGGTGCAGGATTAACCCTGCACCTCTTTGATTCCGGAAATATCCGAATCGATCATCAGAGAATAATTGGTATAGTATACTACAAATCCCGGTTTGCTTCCGTTCGGTTTTTTGACATGCTTCTTTTCTACATAGTCGATTTCCACTTTCTCGGATTTGGCATTTTTTGAATAGTGGGCTGCCAGGCGTCCCGCTTCCTCAAAGGTGCGGTCCGGAAGTTCGTCCCCGTTCGTTTTGACGATGACGTGAGAGCCCGGAGCACCCTTTGCGTGGAACCACCAGTCGTTTCCGTTTGCAAAATGGAAGGTAAGCTCGTCATTCTGAAGATTATTTTTCCCCACGTACATATGGTATCCGTCAGAAGAAATGTAGTGGAGCGGTTTGCTTGTGATCTTCACTTTCTTTTTCGTAAACTTCCTACGGATATATCCGGTGGAGATAAGTTCCTCCTTAAGCTGTGTCAGGTCGTCTTCATTCCTTGCCATTTCCAGAGCATTAACGATGGATTCCAGATAGGTGATCTCGTCGTGGGTTTCCTGGATGAGTCCGGTGAGTGCCTCAAAAGTTCTTTTTTGCTTATTATATTTTTCAAAATATCTGGCTGCATTTTCCTGAGGAGTCTTCTGAGGATCCAGAGGGATGGAGACCATTTCGTTCGTGTAATAGTTGAGCGCATCCAGTTTCTTTGCACCCTCTTCCAGATTATAACCATAGGTATGGATCAGTTCGCCGTATACCTTGTATTTGTCACGATTCTCGGTATCGCGCATCTGGCGCTGCTGAAGATCATACTTCTTCCTGTTTCTTTCCAGAGCGGTCTGCACGACTCTTCGAAGATCCGAAGATTTCTGCCGGATTCTGGTGATGGAATCGCGGGAGGAATAATAAGTTCGGATCACTTCGGAAATAGAGTCATATTCCTTCACGCTGTAATTCATAAGATGCGTAAGAGGAAGCGCCGAAAACTCGGTCGGGGTTTCACCCTCAAAATAAATCCTCGGACGGAATTCGCCATTTTTAACCCGCTCGAAGAAATAGGTGGACTGACGGTAAAGGTGGGAGAGCACATCGACTGAAAGCTCTTTCGGCGGGAGCGAAGAATCGATACCTGCAAGATGGCAGATTTCTTCGGCGATTACGGGGCTCACTCCGGTAAAACTGTTATAAAGTGCCTTGGATAGGGGCATTGGTTTTGAAATCAGCTCTGCATAGAAAATATCCTCTTCAACATTCAGCGGATCCAGCTTGCTCATGGTATCCGGTATGAAATAGTCTCGTCCCGGAAGCACTTCCCGGACGGAACTCATCTGGGCAGATACGTGCTTTATGCTGTCGAGGATCATTCCTTTCTCGTTACAGAAAATGATGTTACTGTGTTTTCCCATGATTTCCACGATCAGAGTTTTCCTGCAAAGGTCGCCCATCTCATCCAGATGCTCGATATCAAAATGAATGATTCGCTCCAGCTTCGGCTGGGATATCGCTACGATTCTTCCGTTCCCGATATATTTCCTCAGAAGCATACAGAAATTCGGAGCCGTCATAGGACTTGGTTTGTTATCACTTGTCAGATAGATTAAAGGAAGAGAAGCACTTGCGGAAATGCAAAGTCTCTTCTGCCCCGCCGGAGTCTTGACGGTAATAAGAAGTTCATCCGTCTCGGGCTGTGCAATCTTATAGATTCTTCCGTCTAAAATCGTGTCATTTAATTCTTTTACTATATTGGAAATTGTAATGCCGTCAAAAGCCATAATATTACCTCGTGTTCTGTTACTTTTAGTGAAATAAGCATGTCATGCAACCATCATAGCACGTCTGCCATAACTTTGCAAAAGAAACGTTATGTATGAACAGTCATAAAGAATAACAGTTCCCAGAAAGAAACTGGTGTAATGGTTGACACGCTAAAGGAGAAAGGACTATAATATACCGTAGCAAAATTTAGTCACGCGACCAGTAAGAAGAGGGAAAATCAGATGATAAAAAGTATGACAGGTTTCGGACGCTGTGAAGTGTCTGAGGCAGAACGTAAATTTACGGTAGAAATGAAAGGAGTAAACCATCGCTATCTTGATGTGGGAATCAGAATGCCGAAGAAACTGAACTTCTTTGAGACTTCCATCCGTAATTTGCTGAAAAAATATATTCAGAGAGGAAAGGTAGATCTTTTCATTACATATGAAGACATGTCAGAGACGCAGGTTTCATTGAAATACAACCAGAAGCTGGCAGGCGAATATATGGAGTATTTTAAGAAGATGGAAGAGGATTTCGGACTGGACAATGATATCAGAGTTTCCACACTTTCCAGATGTCCGGAAGTCCTTACCATGGAAGAGCAGGCAATGGATGAAGAAGAACTGTGGAATGGTCTCAGTAAAGCACTTGAAGGTGCATGCCGCCAGTTTGTTGAGACGAGAACCGCAGAAGGGGAGAACCTGAAGAAGGATATCATTGCGAAGCTGGACGGAATGCTGGAGACGGTAGCATTTATCGAAGAACGTTCTCCGCAGATTGTTGCAGAGTACCGTGAGAAGCTTGAAATGAAGGTGAATGAACTTCTCGGAGATACCCAGATGGACGAAGGAAGGATTGCGGCAGAAGTTGTGATTTTTGCAGACAAGATCTGCACAGACGAAGAAGTGGTACGCTTAAAGAGTCATATCAAACATATGAAGGAGACTTTAGAAGCGGCAGAGGGAATCGGACGCAAGCTGGACTTTATCGCACAGGAGATGAACCGTGAGGCGAACACCATTCTTTCTAAGGCAAATGACCTGGAAGTATCCAATCATGCTATCGATCTGAAGACGGAAATCGAGAAGGTCAGAGAACAGATTCAAAATATTGAATAAAGTCTTTGAAAAATGTGTGGGTTTATGGTAGAATAAATATTTGCTTACATAGAAAAATTCAGGAGAGCTGATTATGAGTGAAAAAAAGGGAATACTTATTGTAGTTTCCGGTTTTTCCGGAGCGGGTAAAGGGACGCTGATGAAGAAACTGCTGGAGGAATATGATGATTATGCACTTTCCATTTCAGCGACAACCAGAGGTCCGCGTCCGGGAGAAGAGAACGGAAGAGAGTATTTTTTCAAGTCCACTGAGGAATTTGAAAAAATGATTGCGCAGGATGAACTGATAGAGTATGCTAAATACGTGAATAACTACTATGGTACACCGAAAGACTATGTGATGAAGAAGCTTGAGGAAGGTAAGGATGTGATCCTTGAGATTGAGATCCAGGGAGCACTCAAGGTGAAGGAGAAGTGTCCGGATACCCTGCTTCTGTTTGTTACACCTCCGAGCGCGAAGGTACTGAAGGAACGTCTCGTGGGAAGAGGAACGGAGACCATGGAAGTGATCGAAAGCCGTATGAAGCGTGCAGTTGAGGAATCTGCCGGCATGGATAAATATGATTATCTTGTCGTGAATGATGACCTTGATACCTGTGTGAAGGAGATGCACCGAATTATCCGTGCAGAGCATGATCGAGTTGTAAGGAATGCGGAATTTATCGGCAGAATCAGAAAAGAACTGGAAGAATTATAAGTAGTTCGAGATACAGATAAGACAAACCAAGAGACTGAAAGGAGCAGAATTTATGTTACATCCATCTTATAGTGATTTGATGAAGGTAGTAAACCAGGACGTGGAAGAAGGGGCAACCAAGATCGTTAACAGCCGTTATTCCATCGTGCTCGCAACAGCAAAGCGTGCAAGACAGCTGATCGACGGAGAGATGCCGCTCGTAGATGCCAAAGCAGGTGAGAAACCGCTTTCTATTGCAATTGATGAGCTGAATAACGCAAAGCTTAAGATCATTGCAGAAGACGCAGAAGAATAAAAGTTTTTAGATTGGCAGAGGCAGGAGACTGCATCTGCCTTACTTATAGGAAATAAGTTTAGGAGAGAGATGCTATGAATATTTTATTCATTTCACTGGGCTGTGATAAGAACCTGGTGGACACTGAAGTGATGCTGGGACTTCTTGCGAAAAAGGGGCACTGCATGACAGATGATGAGACGCAGGCTGAGATCGTGGTGATCAATACCTGTTGTTTTATCCATGATGCAAAGGAAGAGAGTATTCAGACAATTCTTGAGATGGCTCAGCTGAAAGAGACAGGAAATCTGAAAAAACTGATTGTGACGGGATGCCTGGCACAGCGTTATAAAGAGGAGATCCTGGAAGAGATTCCGGAAGTCGATGCGGTGCTTGGAACCACTTCCTATGACGAGATCACGGAAGTTATTGACGGGCTTTTCAGTGACAGTCCGATGGAACGAGCAGATGTGAAAATGACGATGAAGGATATTGATTATCTGCCGGAAGTGAAGAGTAAGAGACTTGTCACAACGGGAGGACATTATGCGTACCTGAAGATCGCGGAAGGCTGTGAAAAGCATTGCACCTACTGTATCATTCCGAAGGTCAGAGGCAATTTCCGTAGTGTGCCTATGGAAATACTTCTTGAGGAGGCCGGTCAGCTTGCAGAAGAAGGTGTGAAAGAGCTGATCCTGGTTGCGCAGGAGACTACGCTTTACGGAAAGGATATTTACGGTGAGAAGAAGCTTCCAGAACTTCTAAGGGAGCTTTGTAAGATTCAGGGGATCCGATGGATCCGCATTCTCTATTGTTATCCGGAAGAGATTACAGATGAACTGATTCAGGTGATTAAGGAAGAACCGAAGGTCTGCCATTATCTGGATCTTCCAATCCAGCACGCCAGTGATGCCATCCTTAAGAGAATGGGAAGAAGAACCTCGAAAGAACAGCTGATTTCCATTATAGGGAAGATAAGAGAAGAGATTCCGGATATCACGCTTCGAACTACGCTCATTACCGGATTTCCGGGAGAGACGGATGAGCAGCACGAAGAACTGATGGATTTCGTGGATCAGATGGAATTTGAAAGACTGGGAGTATTTACCTACTCTCCGGAAGAAGATACACCGGCAGCCGAGATGCCGGATCAGATACCGGAAGAAGTGAAGGAAGACCGGCAGGCAGAGCTTATGGAGCTTCAGCAGGACATCGTTTTTGACCGCAATGAAGATCTGATCGGAGAGGAATTTCTTGTGATGATCGAAGGAAAAGTTGCCGATGAAAATGCATATGTGGGAAGAACCTACCGCGATGCGCCGAACGTGGACGGGCTGATTTTTGTAAATACAGATGAGGAACTGTTTTCCGGTGATTTTGCGAAAGTAAAAGTGACCGGTGCCATGGAATATGATTTGATAGGAGAATTATTATGAATTTACCAAATAAACTGACAGTACTGCGTGTGGTTATGATTCCGTTCTTTGTAGCATTTCTGCTTTTTGATATTACAGGAGCGGCAGATAAATGGATCGCTCTTGCAATTTTCTGTGTAGCTTCTCTTACAGATATGCTGGACGGAAAGATTGCGAGAAAGTATAATCTTGTTACGAATTTTGGAAAATTTATGGATCCGCTTGCAGACAAGCTTCTGGTATGTACCGCAATGATATGTCTGGTTTCCATGAATAAGCTTAATGTGATTGTAGTTCTTATTATCATTGCAAGAGAATTTATCATCAGTGGATTCCGTCTGGTTGCTTCCGATAACGGAATTGTCATTGCGGCAAGTTACTGGGGCAAGTTCAAGACCGTTTCCCAGATGGCCATGATCATCGTTCTGATCATGGATCTCGGCGGTGTATTTGCAGTGATCGGTAATGTACTGGTATGGGTGGCACTGATCCTTACGGTAGTATCACTGATCGATTACATTGCAAAGAACAAGCAGGTACTTACACAAGGAGGAATGTAAAATGGTTGTAGAACTGATTTCCGTCGGAACTGAAATCCTACTTGGAAATATTGTAAATACAAACGCCGCTTACCTAGCAGAGAAATGTGCTCTGCTAGGTTGTTCTTTATATCATCAGACGGTAGTCGGCGACAATGAGAAGAGGCTTGAGGATGCGATCCGTCAGGCACTTTCGAGAGCGGATATCGTCATTCTCACAGGAGGACTTGGACCAACGAAGGATGATCTTACAAAGGAAGTAACGGCCCGCGTATTTGGCAGAGAATTATATATGGATGAGCATTCGAAAGAGCGGATAGAAGAATATTTCCGGCGAATTAAGAGCAATAAGATCACTGAGAATAACTGGAAACAGGCACTGGTACCGGAAGGGGCAATTGTGGTGGATAACCACAACGGAACCGCTCCGGGACTGATCATCGAAGATAAGGAAAATGGAAAGGCTGCGATTCTGATTCCGGGACCGCCGAATGAGATGAAGCCGATGTTTGAACGGGATATCGCTCCGTATTTGAACAGTCTGCAGCCGGAAGGAATATATTCGCATATGGTAAAGGTGTGTGGAATCGGCGAAAGCAGGGCTGAGACGATGGTGGCAGATCTGATGGATACGCAGACCAATCCGACCCTGGCACCTTATGCAAAGACGGGAGAAGTACATTTCCGTGTTACCGCGAAGGCAAAGTCCGAAGAAGAAGCGGAAGAACTGATGAAGCCGATGATTGAAGAGATGTACAAACGGTTTGGAGAAGCCATTTATACGATAGATGAGCAGGAAGAACTGGAAGAGAACATCGTGAAGCTTCTTAAAGAAAGAAAGATGACGGTCACGACTGCTGAATCCTGCACCGGCGGAAAGCTTGCAGGAAGATTATTAAACGCACCGGGAGCATCGGAAGTGTTTAATGAAGGATATATAACGTATGCAAATGCGGCTAAAGAGAAACTTATAGGTGTAAAGCATGAGACTCTTGAAAAGTTTGGTGCAGTGAGCAGTCAGACGGCAGAGGAGATGGCGCTCGGTGCGGCGAAAGCGGCAGAATCAGACGCCTCTTTAAGCGTGACCGGAATCGCAGGCCCGGGAGGCGGAACAAAGGAAAAACCGGTCGGACTTGTGTATATTGGATGTTGTGTGAACGGACATGTGACCACGAGAGAATATCATTTTACAGGAAACAGAGAGAAGAACCGTGACTATGCGGTGGTGCGCGCTCTTACGCTTCTGAGGGAGGAATTGCTGGCGGCAGACCGGCGATAGAAAATACAGGACAGAAGAGGTACGTATATGATTATAAAACAGTTGGAAAATGCGGAAATACTTGAGGCACTTCATCTGGTATGGGATGTATTTGCCTCAGACGTTGCGCCGTCCTATACGAGGCAAGAGGTAGAAGCGTTTCAGAATTATATCAAGTATGAAAATTTTCTGCCAAGAGTACAGAATAAAGAGCTGATCGTGTTTGGCGCAAGAGAAAACCATGAACTTTGTGGTGTCGGTGCGATTAGAATGGACGGACATATTTCGCTCATGTTCGTTGCAAAGAAATGGCAGAAAAGAGGAATTGGAAAACTTTTATTCATGGCGCTTCAGCAGTACAGCATCCTTGCGTTTGGCTCAGCAAAGCTTACGGTCAATTCCGCGCCGGGAGCAGCCGGCTTTTACAGGCGGATGGGATTTTATGAAACCGGCTCTGAACAGGAGACGAACGGAATCCGGTTCATTCCTATGGAAAGAGTGATAACAGCAGAAGAAATGAAACTGCAGAAAAAGGCAAGACGAAGAGGGAAATTTCTCATGCTTGCAATCTTAGGCCTGGTTGTTCTCCTCGGAATCGGAGTGGGATCTGCCGGATATAAAGTATTCTCTATGCTGCAAAATGGAATTATGGATGGCAGAAATATGGAAAATCCTTTTATCAGTGGAGACAGTGATGCGGTGAATTCGGACAGTAAATCGAAAGATAACGAAGGAATCGAGTCGATCAATTGTTATCAGGAGGAAAATCTTCCTTATGCCATAACAGAAGAAAAATATTCTTATGATTCTTCAAAGGCAAAAGGCGGGATTAAATCGGAATTTAATGTGGTATATCCGCAGATACAAGGTCTGGAAGGAGAGCAGATCGATCAAATCAACGAAGAACTGAAAAACTGTGCCATGAGTACGGTGAATACGCTCTATTTGCAGGCAAGTGACGACATGAAGGCGGCTGTTCTCAAAGAATCAAATCCGATTCTTGCAAGTAAGGTTACCTATCGCATCACCTATGCAGGAAGCGATTTTATCAGTGTGGTATTTACGGATGATTATTATGCAGGAAACCAGTATGCAAGATACCAGGATTTAAGAACAAGAAATATCCGTCTTTCAGATGGAAAGATATTTACAGTTGATGAAATCGTGAATGTGAATACAGAGTTTGTGAAAGAATGGAAGAAGCGGATGAAGGAAGAAGCTCCGGATTCCATCGTTTTGGATGCACTGAAAACGTCACAGTATAAGAAAATCCTGGGTGGTGAGATCCTGGATAACCGATATTATAATAATTTCTTTGTGGATGCGGACGGAATTCAGATTGGTATGACTTATCATTATACGGATTACGAAAATCAGAAATCGGAAAAAGGATGGGTCACAGCACCGTTTACGATGGAGGAAATCAAAACGTACAAAACAGACAGCGATTTTTGGAATATTTGTACAAAGTAATGATTGACGAAATCTGAAAATTGTGCGAAAATAAAAACATATATGGGGTGTTAAAATAATGTCAAACACACTATAAGAAGAAATCATTTACATTTGAAAGGAGTTTTAACATGATTTATTCACATGAAGTAGAAATGATGTGTCCGGTGGCTCAGGGTGCAAATCACGGACCAGCTCCGATTCCGGAAGAAGCAAAATGGGTTAAAGCAAAAGAAGTAAAGGACATCTCTGGTCTGACACACGGAATTGGCTGGTGTGCACCGCAGCAGGGAGCATGCAAACTGACTTTGAATGTTAAAGATGGTATTATCCAGGAAGCACTTGTAGAGACAATTGGATGTTCAGGTATGACTCATTCTGCAGCTATGGCATCTGAGATCCTTCCAGGCAAGACTATTCTGGAAGCTCTGAATACAGACCTTGTATGTGATGCTATTAATACAGCTATGAGAGAATTATTCTTACAGATCGTTTACGGAAGAACTCAGAGTGCATTCTCTGAAGACGGACTTCCGATCGGTGCAGGTCTTGAAGACCTTGGTAAGGGACTTCGTTCTCAGGTTGGTACAATGTATGGAACACTTGCAAAAGGTCCTCGTTACCTTGAAATGGCAGAAGGATATGTTACAGGTATTGCACTTGACGAGCATGATGAAATCATCGGTTACAAATTCGTAAGCCTTGGAAAATTCACAGATTTCATCAAAGCTGGTGACGAACCGAACGTAGCATGGGAAAAAGCTCAGGGACAGTATGGCCGTGTAGCTGACGCTGTTAAGATCATCGACCCACGTAAACAATAAGAACGTGCCGCCGGTACATATCAGGTAATGGAAATTAATCAGGAGGACAAGTAAATGGCTTTATTTGAATCATATGAAAGAAGAATTGATAAGATCAATCAAGTATTAAACAGCTATGGCATTGCTTCACTTGAAGAAGCTGAAAAGATTACAAAGGATGCCGGACTTGATGTTTACAATCAGGTAAAGGCTATCCAGCCAATCTGTTTTGAAAATGCATGCTGGGCATATATCACAGGCGCAGCTATCGCAATCAAGAAAAACGTTGAAACAGCAGCAGATGCAGCAGCAGCAATCGGTGAAGGCCTTCAGGCTTTCTGTATCCCGGGTTCTGTAGCAGACCAGAGAAAAGTAGGTCTTGGACATGGTAACCTTGGAAAGATGCTTCTGGAAGAAGACACAGACTGCTTCGCATTCCTTGCTGGTCACGAATCCTTTGCAGCAGCTGAAGGTGCAATCGGTATCGCAGAAAAAGCGAACAAAGTTCGTAAAAAACCTCTTCGTGTTATCCTGAACGGTCTTGGAAAAGATGCTGCAAAGATTATCTCAAGAATTAACGGATTCACATATGTTCAGACAGAATATGATTACTATACAGGAGAACTGAAAGAAGTTCAGAGAATCGCTTACTCTGACGGACTTCGTTCTAAAGTAAACTGCTACGGAGCAAACGATGTACGTGAAGGTGTTGCTATCATGCATAAAGAAGGTGTAGATGTTTCTATCACAGGTAACTCTACCAACCCGACACGTTTCCAGCATCCGGTTGCAGGTACATACAAGAAAGAATGTATCGAACAGGGCAAGAAATATTTCTCAGTTGCTTCAGGTGGTGGTACAGGACGTACACTTCACCCGGACAACATGGCAGCAGGACCGGCTTCTTACGGTATGACAGATACACTTGGACGTATGCACTCTGATGCACAGTTCGCTGGATCTTCTTCTGTACCGGCCCATGTAGAAATGATGGGACTTATCGGAGCAGGAAATAACCCGATGGTTGGTATGACCGTTGCAGTTGCAGTTTCTATTGAAGAAGCTAAAAAAGAAGGACGTTTTTAAGTGGTTTTGACGCAGTTTTATAAAAAATGATATTGGACACATCATAGATACAAAATAGTCTGTGATGTGTCCTATTTTTTTACAACTTAAATTTAGGCTCATATCATTTGCATTGTCAAATCCGATGAGCGCGATATCCTCTGGAATATGATAGCCGGCCTTTTGGAGGGCTTTCATTGCTGCGATTGTGAAAGAGAGCGAAGGTCATCATCCCTTATTTTGATTCTATTTATTGACATCAAAATAAAATCCTTGCATATTAAAAGCTTTGATGCGATAATGTAATGCAGAGTAAAAAATAGGGAGATTGCAATTATGGAACTTGAATTGAGAAAAGTCGAGATTGCTGACATCGTATTTGACAGCAAAAACGAGATTGTTGATCATGTGCTGCATCTTGACAAAACAGCTCTGACAGAAGTGGTCATGGAAGACAAGCGGATCAAAGCAGTAGATTTTGACATCGCAAGACCGGGGGAATCTGTCAGAATCATTCCGGTTAAAGATGTGATCGAACCCAGAGCAAAGCTGGGCGGCGATACATTTCCGGGAATTTTTAAAGAGACGATGGAAGAAGGCGGACATGGGATTACTTACGCGTTAAAGGGATGCGCGGTAACGACAACCGGTCCGATCGTAGGCTTTCAGGAAGGTCTTATCGATATGTGCGGTCCGGCAGCACAGTACACACCATTTTCAAAATTGAATCATATTGTTATGGTGATTGAAAAACAGCCGGAACTGGATCCGCACGAACATGAACAGGTTGTAAGAACGGCGGGAATCCGACTTGCAAAATTTATTGGTGAACTTGCATTTAGCTGCGAGGATTACGAAAGCGAAGCTTACAAGTGGGACAATATCGGAGAGAAATATGGACAGTATCCGGACCTTCCGAAGGTTGTGTATGTGTATAACTGCATGAGTCAGGGGCTTCTGCACGACACTTACTTTTATGGCCGTGATTCCAAGCAGATGGTACCGACGATCATTACGCCTCTGGAAGTCATGGACGGCGCACTTGTGAGCGGAAACTGTGTTTCACCCGGATCCAAGACGACGACATGGCATCATTTGAACAATGCTGTCATTAAAGAATGTATGGAAAAACATGGAAAAGAAATCAACTTCATGGGAGTAGTCTTAAATCCTTTGATGGTGAGTCTGAAAGAGAAATATCGTGATTGCATGATGACGATCCGTACCGTGGAAATGCTCGGCGCCGAAGGTGTGATCATTTCACAGGAAGGATTCGGGAATCCGACTACAGACCTGATGCTTGTATGCCAGGGACTGGAAAAGCGGGGAATTAAAACAGTCATTATTACGAACGAAGATGCCGGTGTTGACGGAATGTCCGAATCCCTTCCGGACAGTGTAACAGAAGCAAATGCAATCGTTTCTACTGGAAACAGTAATGCTACGATCATGCTTCCGAAAATGGATAAAATCATCGGAGTGCTGGAAGATGTGGCAAAGACAACCGGTGGAAACGTAGATTCCATTCAGGAGGATGGACGTCTGCTTATTGAAATCCACGGAATTATGGGCGGACATAATCTTCAGGGAAATACATATCTTGGTGCAATTACAATATAAGGAGCAGACAACATGAAGAAAGTATTATTTTATACCAATCAGTTCTTTGGGCAGATTGGCGGGGAGGAATTTGCTTATCAGGAGCCCTTTATGGAAGAAGGCGCCAGAGGAAATGCAAAGGCTTTTGAGCCGCTTTTGAAAGATGCCGCCATTGAGGCAACAATCATTTGTGGTGACAATTATTATGCAGAAAACATGGATAAAGTGAAAGCATTTATCCAGGAAAAGGTGGAAGAAGTGAAACCGGATCTGGTAATCGCCGGACCTGCGTTTAATGCGGGAAGATTCGGAATCGCCTGCGGGGATGTCTGTAAATTTATCACGGAAAAATATGAGATTCCCGCTATTACCGGACTCTATGAAGAGAATCCCGCAGTGGAAATGTACAGAAAATCGATTTACATTCTAAAAGTCGGAAAATCAGCGGCAGGAATGAAAAAGGCAGTCGCACTTATGGCTCCTTTCGCAAATAAATTATTAGCAGGAGAAGAAATCGGACTTCCGAAAGAAGAACAGTATTATGCAAAAGGAAAAAGAGTGAATGTGTTCCACGAAAAAAACGGAGCACAAAGAGCGATGGATATGCTTCTCAAAAAGCTGAAAAATGAGCCTTATGAATCAGAACTTGAGATTTCTGTCTATGAGAAGGTTGAGCCGGCCCGGAAACTGGACACCCTGGAAGGAAAGAAGATTGCGCTTTGCACATCCGGTGGAATTGTTTCCTTTGGAAATCCGGATCATATGCCAGCGGCAACAGCCAAATTTTTCAAACAGTATTCTCTGGAAGGAATTGATGATCTGAAAGAAGGAGAATTTGAATCCGTTCATGCAGGGTATGACCCGGTATATGCGAATCAGGATCCGGACAGGGTCGCTCCTCTTGATGTCCTTAGAATGATGGAAAAGGAAGGGAAAATCGGAAGTGTCTATCCATTTCTTACAACGACTACCGGTAACTCGACATCGGTTGCCGATGCTACCCGCATGGGACAGGAGATCGGTGAGATTTTAAAAGAAGCAGGAGTAGATGGTGTAATTCTCACCAGCACTTGAGGTACTTGTACTCGTTGCGGTGCGACGATTGTAAAACAGATTGAAAAAGCAGGAATTCCTGCCGCTCATATTTGTACGGTTACTCCTATTTCCAGGACGGTTGGTGCTGCCAGAATTTCGGGGGCAGAAGCCATTCCTTATCCGACCGGCAACCCTTCACTTATTCCGGAAAAAGAGGTGGCAAGAAGAAGGGAAATTGTCGAAAATGCATTGGAACTTTTGATGCAGTAATGAGAGTAAGAATCAATCTCTGTAAGTGAATTTGGGGACATTTTCAGAGTTTGTATAGTTATTTATGAGAGAGAAGGAGGAAAAAAGATGGATTATGGTGTCTTATCTTTAGCGCCCGCGGTGATTGCTCTGGCGCTTGCATTCATTACAAAGAATGCTTTATTTTCAATTTTGATTGGTGTGGTTGTGGGAGTTGCAATCACAGGTGAAAACTTATTGTTTGGATTTTCAGGGTTAATGCAGAATGCACTCGGTAATGCGGACTTTATCTGGATCATTGCACTGGAAGTATTCGTTGGTATTCTTGTTGCCTTATTCCAGAAATCCGGTGCGATTGAAGCGTTCTCACAGGTTGTAGGAAAGAAGAGCTTAAAGCAGAGAGGTGCACAGGTACTGGCATACCTGCTTGGTATTTTCATTTTCTTCAGCGATTACTTCAGTCCATTGTATGTTGGTACCGTTATGAAGGGAATCACAGATAAAGCAAAGGTTTCAAGAGAAAAACTTGCATATCTCTGCGATTCGACTTCCGCTCCGGTATGTACGATCATCCCGTTTTCATCATGGGGAATCTACATGGCAGGACTTCTCGTAGCACTGGAATGCGCCAGTATCCCGGATACAGCGGCAGCTCAGACCGTTGTTATCAAGATGGTGCCGTTTAATTTCTACGGAATCGCATCTGTAGTTATGGCAGGTCTCATCGCTTTAGGAGTCATTCCTGATTTCGGGCCGATGAAAAAGGCAGAAAAACGTGCCGCCGAACAGGGGAAAATGATCAGCGATTCAGCACGTCCTATGATGAGTGATGAATTGGATAAACTGAAATTGAAAGAAGGATGCAAACCGAGTCTGTTCCTTAATTTCTTTATGCCGGCTATTCTAATTATCGGTGTTTCACTTGGAACCTATGTGGTTATGGGAAGTGCGAAGACACTGGAAGCATTTATCGTTGCAGTAGTTTATCAGTTTATCGTAATGTTATTCCAGAAAATGGGAACCATTAATGAGCTTGTCGATGCAGCGGTTTCCGGAATTAAGAGCGTTATGACAGCAATGCTGATTCTTGCTATGGCATACTGCCTGAACTCTATCAGTAAAACACTCGGTACTGCCAACTACGTTATTTCCGTTACAGAAAACTGGATGGGACCGACTGTGCTGATCGTGCTTACTTTCCTTGTTTCTGCATTCATCGCCTTCTTTACAGGAACATCATGGGGAACTTACGCGATCATGACACCGATCTGCGTTCAGATGGCACTCAATCTTTCAGGCGGAGCACTTACGACCGTTGTATATGCGACAGTAGCTGCTGTTATGGGCGGCGGATGCTTTGGTGATCACTGCTCACCGCTTTCTGATACAACGATCCTGTCATCACTGGCGTCAGGTTCAGACCATATCGATCATGTAAAGACACAGCTTCCGTATGCGCTTACTGCTGCAGCAGTTTCATGTATTGGATTCTTGATCATCGGATTTACATGTGCATAAGGTGACTGGGGGACGGGTTCATAGTCACTTTAATCAGAGGACAGATGCATAGTCAGATATGTGTCTGTCCTTAAATTTTTATCCTGAAAGAAGATAAGACTCCCACCGCGCAGCAAGTACGCCTGGGCGTATTTGAATATGTAGCGAGAAATCCAAAAGGCAGGTTACATAATAATAACATAGATTTTAATAATATATAATATATCTTTTACATTTGTCAGGTACCATATATCTGTATTTATAAAGTCTTTTGTTATGAAGGAAGGAGAAACAATTTATGAACCGAAACAGAAGAGTGGCAGCACTTGGGCTGACCGCAGTTCTTACCGTATCCGGCACGCAGCTGCCCAGTGCAGTTGTAAAGGCTGCAGATGAAACCGGTGCGGCTCCTACTGCGCCTATTGTGATTACGGAAGTGGTGCCAAATACAGATAATCTTCCAAATAAAGATGATTTCGTATTGAAAAATATTCGTATGGTGATGCCGGACGGCGAGACGCTCTTTCCTGTATCTTATCAGGCAAAGATGGGACTTGGCGAAGTGGAACACTCCAGCCTGGACGATCAGGAAGCTGTGGATGTGACTTCCAAGATTAATTCCCAGGAAAAGCAGATTTCGATGGGAGGCGGAACGAGCAAATACGAGATTTTCTATGCGACTTTTGAAATTCCGGAAAGCGAGTTCAGCTCAGTCCGCTATCTGTGGAATACGAAGGAGACAACAGATGGATCCCATGAGATTTCGAATGGAACGGATACGATTCAGGTGAATGTAGATAATACCGCACCGGAAATCAGCACCAGCATCGAAGATGGCAAAGAGTACCATGGCGGAACAATTACTGTGGATACACAGGATGCCAGCGGAGATGCCAGAGTAACGGCACTTTTGGATGGAAAGGCTATTACATTACCGTATGAATTCCGTGCTCTTACCATGACACCAGGCGAACACAAACTGAATATTACCGCAAGTGATGTGCTGGGCAACACTGCAAGTAAAGAAGTAACATTTACCACACCGAAGGAATCTGCAGAAATTGACGAGAATGTGAAGCCGGAGAACGGCGCCCAGATCGACGGATATCCGACCCTTTCTGTGACACCGACCGACGAAGCAGGAGATAACATGACAGTTACCTTCAAGAAAGGCGAGCATTATGTTCTTGCCGATGATACGAAGATTACAAGAACAACGGGTGTCAGCGATACTTCCGGAAAAGAAGGACAAGTATTTGCGGCAGATTCCGGCAACGGATTCCCATATGAAACGTTCGATATTGCAGTGGGTGAGACAGCGGATGTTAATGATGTGATCCAGGCAAAATGGACCGGAACCAGCAACAACGAGAAGACATTTATGTATGCGTATAACACTGTTACCGGCGGATGGGATCAGCTGGAAGCAACCCGGACAACAGATGGCGAGAATATGACGCTGACAGGGGAAGTGACGCTGGAAAATCATCTGACTGCTGACGGAAAGGTACGCATCATGATCCAGAATGGAGAAGGATATACACCGACACAGTACGCGTCAGGTACTGGCACAGTATCCGGAGAGAAAAGCAATCCTGAACTTCCATGAATACCTGCTGGCAAGCGGCGGTATGGGAGAAGAGCCTCAGAGAGTCTACAACGAAGTAGTGGCAAAGAATGAAAATGTATGCATGGTTCTGTGCGGCTATTACCATAATGCATGTACACGCGTAGATGAATTTACCAATGCAGATGGAAGTACTCGAAAGGTATACAATATGCTGTTCGATTATCAGGGACTGCCGGAAGGCGGAATGGGTTATATGCGTCTGATGCATTTCGACACTGTTAATGACAGGATTATTGTACGGACGTATTCGCCATCACTGGATGACTATGATGCAAAAACATCGGCAGCTCCAAATGACGGAAATACGAAATATGTAGCTCCAAATGCAAATCTGAATGGAGAAGAGAATTTTGTGATTACGTTTGCGGATCTTGGAATTACTCCGGAGTCAAAGACACTGACAACGACTGGACTTGATGTGAATGTATATGGCACAGAGACAATCGGTCAGGTGGAGAATGTGACCAGCGGCACTGAGGTACAATATGTATGGAACGGCGCACCGGATGGAGTGAATGGATGGTATGCAGAAGTAACGGATGAAAATGGTGGTCTTTCAAGAACCAGCGTCCAGTATCTGACCGTGCTGACCGATACGACCGCACCGGTACTGACTGTACCGGAAGGAACGGAACTCTACGTGGGCGATGCCTTTAACCCATATGATGGTGTAACCGCATCTGATGACAGAGATGGTGACTTGACAGAAAGTGTGACAGTGGCAGAAGGCGAAGTAGATACCGGCAAAGAAGGAACCTACGAACTGACTTATGCAGTTGTGGATCGGGCAGGAAACCGCACAGAAGTAAAACGGACAGTTACCGTGAAGGCTAAGAAAGAAAGCCAGGAAGGCTCAGGCAACCAGGAAGGCTCAGGCAACCAGAGTAGCTCAGGCAACCAGAGCAGCACAGGCGGAGCTTCCGGTGCACAGAATCAGTGGCTTGACGAGGAAGCATAACGAATTTGCTCGCATGCTATCGAATATTCTCGAAAACCTTGAGCTTTTATTGAAGAAAAAGTATATTGAAAATAAAAAAGTCGAGGGAAGCATAGGATGCAAGGCTGTAAAAATCGGCGTGTGGGAATTAAGGAAATTGCAGATAAGGCAGGCGTCAGTCCAACCACTGTCTCGAATATAGCACATGGGAAGACACAGAGAATCTCGGATAAGACGGTACGAAAAGTGAAGCGGCTTCTGGAAGAGAACAATTATGTACCGAATATGGGAACGAGGCTCATTTCCGGAAAGAGTTCCGGTGTGATCGGGCTGATAATGAAGAAGAACACAAACAATGCAGAAGCAGATATGGCTGCGTTTAGATGGATTCGTAAATTGGAAGAGGAAATCTACAAGTACAGCTATCATATGTTTCTGCATTTTTCTGATTCAGAAGAGGAAATCCTGCGTTTGGCAAACATGTGGAATATGGAAGGAATCATTCTGGCGGGATATGATAAGAGAGCTGTTCAGATAATAGATGAAGAATTTGGAAGACCTGTTCTTAATGCGAATATGTATGGGAGATTTGAGCGGGAATACCATGCAGGAGAAATGATGGGGAGTTTTCTTATTGGTGCAGGATACACAAGCATTTGTTATATGGAGCAAAATGATGACCATGCTTATTGGAACGGACTGAAGGAAATGCTTAAGAGAAGTGGAATCTGTACAGAAAATATGGAGTATCTCCATATACCGCTTAGAAATGAGGAGAGGGTGGTGTTTTATAAAAGAAATCTGGGCCGAGCAGCATTTTCTCGAAAACTGCTCGTATTTTCAGAAGAAAATTATGCGGTTGAAGCACTGGGTTATCTTACGGATATGGGAATCCGTGTGCCGGATGAGGCTGCGGTCGCAGGATTCGGAGCGGATCTTTTTGCCCGCTTTGCAAGGCCGCAGATGACAATTGTAAAAGTGAGTCCGGAGCCCAATGCCCGGATATTGGTAGAAAGCCTTTTTCAAATGATTCACAAAATACCGGTAAAATATGATGAGGAAAAGGGAGAACTTCTTATTCGTGACTCTGTAAAAGTTCTATAGATGTTATCTATTAAGATATTGGATATATCGATTTGACGAATGGATTCAACGGGCATAAACTTAAGTATATAGTGCAGCATAAAAAGTGCGGAAACTTAAGAAAAAAGTTGGAGGAAATTGATGTATCAGGTAGGAATTGACATTGGATCCAGTGCGGCAAAAGCCGTCGTAATGAACGAGGGAGAAGTGATAAGAACACTTTTACTGAACACCGGATTCAACAGCAGGAAAACTGCGGAAGAGATTTACGAAACTTTTAAAAACGAAGGCATTACAAAGGAAAATGCGAGATATGTGGCAACCGGCTACGGAAGAATTTCGGTTCCTTATGCGGATGACGTGGTTACGGAGATCACATGTCACGGGAAAGGAGCTGCGTATCTGTTCCAGGACGAGGGAACTGTCATTGATATCGGGGGACAGGACACGAAGGGGATTGCGCTGAAAAAGGGCAGAGTTATGAAGTTTATCATGAACGATAAATGCTCAGCAGGAACCGGAAAGTTTCTGGAAGTCATGACGAATAGGTTGGGGCTTACGCAGAATGAACTCTCAGATCTGGCAAGAAAAGGAAATCCGATCACTATCAGCTCTATGTGCACCGTATTTGCTGAATCAGAAGTAATCAGCCTGATCGGAAAAGGAACCCCTCGTGAGGACATTGCATACGGAGTTATCGAATCGGTTGTAACGAAAGTTGTACAATTGATTTCACAGGTACCGGCAGACAAGTATTTCCTTACCGGAGGACTTTGTGAGGACGAGTACATTATTGAGAGACTGGTAAAAGCACTTGGCGCACCGGTATCAAGTAAACCGCTTGCCAGATATGCAGGAGCAGTCGGGGCAGCACTTATGGCAGAATAGAAAAGGAAAAGTAGAATCATGGAAGCATTTGAATTACCAAAAACATTTGATGAGTTTGTAGATGCCAGAAAAGCAGGATTTTTAAGAGTAAAAGAGTTTAAAGAAAATGGTGGAAAACTGGCAGGATTCCTTTGCTCTTAAAGCTCTTAAAAGCACGTCTGGAAGAAAAATTCGATGTTGAGATTACAGATGAAAAGCTTCGTGAAGCAGTTGCAAAGAGAAACCGTTTAAGAAAAGCGCTCTGCAGCATGTACGAACTGCAGGAGACATGTCCACCGGCACTTAAGGGAACCGATATGATGCTCGCTCTTCAGCAGGGAACATTTACATTTGATCTGGAACAGCAGATTTTAAATATCGAAGCACTGGTTGACAAAGCGAAGAAGGCTTACGAAGCAGGCGAACGTCCGGTTTCTGAAAAGGCAAAACGAATCCTTCTTACCGGTTGTCCTTCCGCAGGAGTTATCCAGAAAGTCGGAATGGTAGTAGAAAATAACGGCGGCGTTCTCGTCTGTCTTGATGACTGTGGCGGTGAGCGTACGAATAAGCTTCTCATTGATGAAAATGCAGAAGATATCATGCAGGCAATCGCAGACAGATATCTGGCAATCAACTGTTCTGTAATGACCACCAATTCGGGAAGATTAGAAAACACAAAGAAAATGATTGAGAAATACAAAGTAGAAGGTGTCATTGAAGTTGTTCTTCAGGCATGCCATACATTCAATGTGGAATCAGTACAGATGGGACGAATGGTAGAAGAAATGGGGGTTCCGTACATGAAACTGGAAACCGATTACTCTACAACCGACAGCGGACAGATCGAGACTAGAATTACTGCATTTATTGAAATGCTGTAAGTAAATACTAGTATAGCGTCCCGAAAATAACTGGACGCTATACTAGTACACCGAATAATAAGTAACTGACACCTTGACTTGTCTGATTTTTCATCTGC
>JAXFTO010000004.1:0-7035 GCA_034176745.1 Bariatricus sp.
CTGATCGTAAAACGGGGCTGGTATGAAACGCAGAAAAAACGGGTCCTGAGTTTTCAGGATTTTAATTATGTTTGTTGCCACTGTGATGGGCGTCCGTTCCAGCGTGATGACTTTCACAAGGATTTTCATAAATTATTGAAAATGTGTGGACTGCCTAGTATTCATTGGCATGATCTCAGACATATGTATACTTCGATCCTGAAGAATAACTCTGTGAACATGAAGGCAATTTCCTTATATTTAGGGCATGGATCACCAGACTTTACGGAATCTGTCTACGCTCATCATGAAGCCATCGTACACGACTGTACGATTCTTGAAGAAGTCTGGGAAGTCCTGAAACCATTGGACACGCAGGCATCAGAGGAAATGGTTGTGATACCACTTGAATATTCTGATGTATTTAATGAATAATTATGCACTCTTTCGTTTTTTTGCGAAAAATACTGTTGGTGATTAATATTCTTGTAAATTGCAAAGAATATCAAATCGTACTAAACAGTATAAAAAAATCGAAAAAAAAGGAAATAGGCGCCCGATTACATTTTTACTAGAAAATTGAGACTTTTTGCGCTACAAATCAAGTCCAGTTTTTTACACTTTTTAGCAAAATCAACAAAAGGAAAATAGATGATGATATTTGTATAAATTGCACTATGAAAGGTATTAGATACATGACTAAATTGACTTTAAGCGACGATATTTTGTTAAATATTGACAAACCTGCACGATACATCGGGAACGAAGTAAACTCTGTGATTAAGGATGCCGAAAAGGTGGACATACGTTTCGCATTCTGTTTCCCTGAAGTCTACGAAATTGGAATGAGCCACCTCGGACTTCAGATCCTTTATGACATGTTCAATAGACGTGATGATGTCTGGTGTGAGCGCGTTTTTTCTCCGTGGGTGGATCTGGACAAGATTATGCGGGAGGAACACATTCCTCTTTTTGCGCTGGAATCCCAGAATCCTGTGAAAGACTTTGATTTTCTGGCTTTCACACTCCAGTTCGAGATGTGCTACACAAACATTTTACAGGTCCTGGATCTTTCGGGGATCCCGCTTCACACCGAAGAACGTACTCTGAATGATCCTTTTGTCATCGGCGGCGGTCCCTGTGCCTATAATCCGGAGCCACTGGCAGATTTCTTCGACATGTTCTACATCGGAGAGGGAGAAGTAGTATACGACCAGCTTTTCGATGTATATAAAGAATGGAAGAAATCAGGGAAAGACAGGACTGCATTTCTTGAAATGGCAGCGGAAATCGAAGGTATTTATGTTCCTTCTTTTTACCGTACTGATTATAAGGAAGACGGTACGATTGCCGCATTTACTCCTGTAAATGCACACGCGAAATCAAAAATCCGCCGTCAGGTGGCTGCGGATATGAGCAAAACCACCTATCCGTTAAAGCCGATCGTTCCATTTATTAAAGTGACACAGGACCGTGCTGTTCTTGAAATCCAGCGCGGCTGTATCCGCGGATGCCGTTTCTGCCAGGCCGGCATGGTCTACAGACCGACTCGTCCCCGCGATATTGAGATGCTGAAAGAGACGGCCCGCGCTATGCTGAAGAATACAGGGCACGAAGAGATTACGCTCAGTTCCTTAAGCTCCAGTGATTACAATGAACTGGAGGAGATTGTAAATTTCCTGATCGACGAATTCCACGGACAGGGGGTCAATATTTCCCTTCCGTCCCTTCGTATTGATGCATTTTCGCTGGATGTTATGAGCAAGGTTCAGGATATCAGAAAGAGCAGTCTTACTTTCGCCCCGGAAGCCGGAACCCAGCGTATGCGTAACGTTATTAATAAAGGACTTACTGAAGAAGAGATTCTGGAAGGCGCCGGACAGGCATTCGAAGGCGGATGGAATAAAGTGAAGCTGTATTTCATGCTCGGACTTCCGACAGAAACCGAGGAAGATATGGAAGGTATCGCGGTTCTTTCCGATAAAGTTGCGCGCAGATATTACGAGATTCCGAAAGAACAGCGCAATGGAAAATGCCAGATCACGGCCAGCAGTTCATTCTTCGTTCCGAAACCGTTTTCTCCGCTTCAGTGGGCTCAGATGTGCCCCGCCGAGGAATATGTGCACCGTGCAGGAATCGTTCAGGAAGCCATGCGCAATCAGTTAAATCGTAAGAGCCTTCGCTATAACTGGCACACTGCTGAGCTTACCGTTCTGGAAGGGGTATTTGCCCGCGGTGACCGTAAGGTGGGGCTGGTTCTTGAAGAAGCATACCGCCTGGGATGTCTCTACGATTCGTGGAATGAGCATTTCCGATATGATTTATGGCTTCAGTCATTTGAAAATACGGGAATCGATCCTGACTTTTATAATCTTAGGAAGCGAGAAGCAGATGAAATTTTCCCATGGGATTTCATCGACTGCGGAGTGACCAAAGCATTTCTTCGCAGAGAATGGGAGAGAGCAATGAGCGGAGAAGTAACTCCGAACTGCCGCAAACAGTGTTCCGGATGCGGAGCAGCAACTTACGGAGGAGGTGTCTGCTATGAAGGCAAGAATTAAATTTCGCAAAAACGGTGTCATGAAATTCATCGGACACCTGGATGTTATGCGTTATTTTCAGAAAGCGATCCGAAGAGCAGAGATCCCGATCGCATTTACCGGCGGCTATAGTCCGCATATGATTATGTCGTTTGCGAATCCGCTTGGAGTCGGACTTACAAGTGACGGTGAATATTTTGACATCGAATTGACCGAACCGATTTCCAGTAAAGAAGCCATCCGCCGACTGAATGAACAGATGGTAGAAGGAATGGAAGTTACAAGTTTTGTAGAAATACCGGATGATAAGAAGAGTAAAGGAATGTCCATCGTTGCCGCCGCAGAGTATCTTTCCGGTGTAAAAAAAGGTCAGTTTCCGCAAGGGTGGCAGGAAGAACTTACGAAATTTTATGCCCGGGACGAGATTATTGTACTGAAAAAGACAAAGAAAAGTGAGCAGGAAGTCAATATCCGGCCGATCATCTACGAACTATACCCAAAGGACGACAGCATTTTCATGCGCGTGGCAGCGGGAAGTGTACAGAATCTGAAACCGGAACCGGTTCTTGAGGCTTTCCTTGCGTTTTTAAATGAACAGGGGAAACAGGCAGACGGAATCGAATTTTACCATCACCGCCTGGAAACCTTTGCAAATACGGGGACGGAAGGAGCTCCTGTATTTGTACCTCTGGATGAACTTGGAAAAGAGATTATCTGATAAGGAGATGATCTGATTCATGGAGAGAAAATTAATCATCACAAAGTGTTACGACCACATATTGACTGCGCTTCAGGAGGACGGCAAAATTTCCGAACTCCATTATAGCCCCATTCAAACCGGCAAATCCTGCCGGATCGGTGAAATATACGTCGGTAAGGTCAAAAAAATCCTTCCCAATATAAACGGAGCATTTATTGAGATTCAAAACGGACAGGAATGCTATTATTCCCTTGAAGAAAAAGCTGAACCAGTCTTTACTTCCAAACATGGAAAGAAAGCACTGAATGTAGGGGATGAGCTATTAGTCCAGGTCCGCAAAGAAGCTTTAAAATCCAAGCAGCCCTCTGTAAGTGGGGATTTGAATTTTGTGGGAAAGTATGTTATTCTAAGTTCCGGGAATCGCAAGATCGGCGTTTCCGCAAAGCTTTCCCGCGAACAAAGGGAACATCTTCTGTCTATAGGAAATGCATTTTCCGATAAAGATTACGGTCTGATTTTCCGCACCAACTCCGGTGAGGCAAAGGAAGAGCTGATCACAGCGGAAATAAAGGAACTGGAAGATGAATATTTGCGAGTGGTATCCTATGGTAAGATGCGCACCTGCTACAGCTTAATTTACCATGTAGAGGATGACTGGCTTTTATCCTTAAAGAACCTGTATCAAGAAGGTCTCAGAGAAATCCTCGTTGATGCCGTAGAAGAAGATGGCATGCTCTACCATAAGACGGAAGCATTTCTTAGGAAAGAACAGCCTGAAGATCTGCCTCTGCTGCGTGCCTATACGGATGATACGTATCCGCTTCGTAAATGCTTAAGTCTTGAAAAGATTACAGAAGAAGCGCTTTCCGAAAAGGTATGGATGTCATCAGGCGCTTATCTGGTCATTCAGCCAACGGAAGCTTTAACCGTGATTGACGTGAACTCGGGGAAATGCCTGAAGAAGAAAAAGTTATTTCCCGATATCAACAGGGAGGCTGCAAGAGAAGCCGCAAGACAGATCCGTCTTCGCAATCTTTCCGGAATCATTCTGATTGATTTTATTAATATGGATTCTAAAGAGGAAAAAGATGAACTTCTCCACTATATGCAGACCCTTTTGAATCAGGATCCGAATCCAGGTCACATTGTGGATATGACCAAATTGCAGCTTGTAGAGATTACCCGCAAAAAGATCCGCAAAACACTGAAGGAGAGTTTATATGGCTAAAAAAGAAGTAAAAACGAATGCCATGCGCATTCTCGACAGAATGAAAATTCCATATAAGTTCCAGGCATATGAATGTGATGAATTTACTGATGGAATCGAAACTGCCGACAAATTGGATCTGCCTCACGAGCAGGTTTATAAGACGATCGTCACAACAGGGAAAAGCGGACAGCATTATGTATTCGTTCTCCCGATTGAAAAAGAAATTGATTTTAAAAAGGCAGCAAAAGCAGTGGGAGAAAAATCCTTGGAAATGCTTCATTTGAAAGATCTTACACCGCTTACCGGCTATGTGAGAGGCGGTTGTACTGCGATCGGAATGAAGAAGCAGTTTCCGGTTGTCATAGATGAATCGGCATGCACATTTGACGAGATATATGTCAGTGCCGGCCGGATCGGTGCCCAACTTACGCTCGCACCGGATGGACTTAAAAAAGCGGCAAATGCAAAATATGCAGATGTCATTCATACATAAGAAAAGGAGGACACCTTCCATGGTTAAGGTTGTTAAATTTGGCGGAAGCTCTCTTGCAGATGCCAATCAGTTCAAAAAAGTAGGAAAAATCATTCGCGATGACGAATCCAGACGCTACGTCATCCCATCTGCTCCGGGAAAACGTTTTCCGGAAGATACCAAAGTAACAGATATGCTTTACAAATGTTACGCTGCGGCAGTTCGTGAAAAAAATTTCACTAAGCAGCTTGACGAAATCAAAGAACGTTATCAGGAAATTATCGATGATCTTGGACTTTCACTTTCTCTTGATAAAGAATTTGACGTTATCCGCGAAAACTTTGCCAAAAAAGCTGGCAGAGAGTACGCAGCATCCCGCGGTGAATATTTAAACGGTATCATTATGGCAAATTATCTTGGCTACGAATTCGTTGACGCGGCAACGGTCATTGCATTTGATGAAAATGGATCTCTTATTGCAGATAAAACAGATGAGCTCCTCTCTGCACGACTTTCCCAGGCAGAAAGAGCAGTCATCCCGGGATTTTACGGAGCAGGACCTGACGGCACTGTTAAAACCTTCAGCCGGGGTGGTTCCGACGTTACCGGTTCCCTTGTTGCGAAGGCAATGCATGTAGATATGTACGAAAACTGGACAGACGTTTCCGGATTTCTGATCGCCGATCCGCGTATCATCACTAATCCGAAAGGAATTGAGACGATTACATATAAAGAACTTCGCGAACTTTCTTACATGGGTGCAACCGTACTTCATGAAGACGCGATTTTCCCGGTAAGAAAAGAAGGAATTCCGATCAATATCCGCAACACAAACGCACCGGAAGATAAGGGAACCCTTATCGTGGAAGGTACCTGCAGAAAACCGAAATACACGATCACAGGAATTGCCGGAAAACAAGGCTTTGCGTCCATCACTATTGAAAAAGCAATGATGAACTCCGAGATTGGATTCGGACGAAAAGTACTGGAAGTATTTGAAAATGAAGGTATTTCTTTCGAACATATGCCGTCCGGAATCGATACCATGACCATTTTTGTACATCAGTCCGAATTTGAAGAGCATGAACAGCGCGTGATTTCCGCAATCCACCGCGCCGTTGAGCCGGATGAAATCGAGCTTGAATCTGACCTTGCACTGATCGCTGTCGTAGGACGCGGCATGAAACAGACAAGAGGTACTGCGGGAAGAATTTTCTCAGCCCTTGCCCACGCTCATGTGAATGTGAAAATGATCGACCAGGGATCGAGTGAACTGAATATCATCATCGGTGTAAGAAATCACGATTTTGAAGCTGCAATTGAAGCAATTTATGATATTTTTGTTAACACTCAGATCTAAAACTACAATTTTATCGTGAAATATGCTATTCTTATTTTGGAAAGTTTTACTGAAATAAGAAAGGATTTACATATGAATATATTATTTTTTTTGAAACCAAAGGCTGAACTGGCTTATATTTATGATTATCATACGCTCAGGCAGGCGATGGAGATTATGGAATATCATAAGTATTCCTCTATCCCGATTTTAAGCCGCGATGGGAAATACATCGGTTCCATCACAGAAGGAGATCTTTTGTGGGGCATGAAATCCATGAGCCTCGTTAATGTCAAGGAGGCGGAAGCGATTCCTATTATGAAGATAACAAGGCGCCTGGATTACCGCACGGTAAGGGCGGACGCAGATATGGAGGACCTGATCGAGCGCGCGATGGAACAGAATTTTGTTCCGGTCGTGGATGACCAGGACTATTTTATCGGCATCATCACTCGAAAGGATATTATCGGATTCTGCTATGATAAGCTGAAAGCATGCCGCATCGAACTGGTGAAATCCGGCGGAAGCGGTATAAAATCTAATAAAAATTTTTGAATATTTTTCATGAAAACACTTGACATTGTGCGGCATGCTCGTATATAATTTATGAGTATGCCGCACAACGAGGTTAAAGACCTGCTTTTGCAGGCACCATAGTTGGCGAGTAATGATAATAGGAGGTGCCATATGTACGCAATTATAGCAACAGGTGGTAAACAGTACAAAGTAGCCGAAGGCGATATCATTAAAGTAGAAAAGCTTGGTGTGGAAGCCGGACAGACTTATACATTTGAC
>JAXFTO010000005.1:0-12968 GCA_034176745.1 Bariatricus sp.
AAATTATGGTAAACATTACAATTGATAATATACAACTTTCTGTACCAGAAGGTACAACGATCATGGAAGCCGCAGCAAGTGCCGGCATCCCGATTCCGAAGCTTTGCTACTTAAAAGGAATCAACGAAATCGCAGCATGCCGTGTCTGTCTTGTTGAATTAGAAGGCATGGAAAAGTTGATCACTTCATGTAACAACGTAGTGAAAGAAGGCATGGTTCTTTATACCAACAGCCCGAAAGTTCGTAAAGCGAGACGCAGAAATGTGGAACTTATTCTTTCCCAGCATGACGGAACATGTTCTTCATGTGTCCGCAGCGGTAACTGTTCACTCCAGACTCTGGCCAATGACCTTAACATTCTGGATATTCCGTTCAAGCAGCGTCTGGAAGATTTCCCATGGGAAAAAGATTTCCCGTTAATCCGTGATTCGAAGAAATGTATCAAGTGTATGCGTTGTATTCAGGTTTGCGATAAAATTCAGGATTTACAAATCTGGGATGTAACAAGTACAGGTTCCAGAACCACGATCAATGTAACGAATAATAAGAAGATTACAGAAGTATCCTGTTCATTGTGCGGACAGTGTATCACCCATTGTCCGGTAGGTGCTCTTCGCGAACGTGATGACACAGAAAAAGTATGGGATGCTATTGCAGATAAGAAGAAGGTCGTTGTTGCACAGGTTGCTCCTGCTGTGCGTGCTGCATGGGGTGAGGCTCTTGGTCTTCCGATTGAAGAAGCTACTGTCGGTAAGATTATGGATTCCCTTAAGAGACTTGGTGTAGATTATGTATTTGATACCTCCTTCTCTGCCGATCTTACGATTATGGAAGAAGGAACTGAATTCCTTGAAAGATTTACCAAGGGTGAACTGAAGCTTCGTCCGATGTTCACATCATGCTGTCCGGGCTGGATTCGTTTCATCAAATCCCAGTACCCGCATCTGGTTCCGCAGTTATCCAGCGCGAAATCACCACAGCAGATGTTCGGCGCTGTTATGAAGACTTACTTTGCTGAATCTATAGGAGTGGATCCGGAAGATATCTTCACCGTTTCTGTAATGCCATGCGTGGCTAAGAAGGGGGAAAGCAATATGGAACTCTTCTACAAAGAATATGCAGGACATGATACCGATATCGTTCTGACAACACGTGAGCTGACCCGTATGATCCGTTCCGCTCACATTGATCCTAAGACTCTTGTTGACCGTGAATGTGATCCTCTTATGAAGGAATACTCAGGTGCCGGTGTAATCTTCGGCGCAACAGGCGGCGTTATGGAAGCAGCTCTTCGTTCCGCTCATTATCTTGTAACAGGACGCAATCCTGAACCGGATGCATTTAAGATCGTGAGAAGCCCTGCTTTCGGAACCGGTGTAATTGAGGCAGAAGTAACGCTCGGTGATGCAACTGTACGTGCTGCTGTTGTCAGTGGTCTTGGTAACACAAGAAAACTGATCGAAGCTATTGAGCACGGAGAGGTTCATTATGACTTCGTTGAAGTTATGGCCTGTCCAGGCGGATGTGTAGGAGGCGGCGGACAGCCGATCCATGACGGAGAAGAACTTGCTCATGAGCGTGGAAAGAATCTGTACTTCCTTGATGCGAATTCAAAGATCCGTTTCTCACACGAGAACCCGGATGTTCTGAAGCTTTATCAAGATTACATGGAAAATCCATGCTCTCACAAAGCACATATGCTTCTTCACACAGATCATAATGCATGGGAGATGCCTAGAGGAAATTAGTATTTAAATCATTTACATAATCTACTAAGAGCCTTCCGCCAAAAGTGGAAGGCTCTTTCTAATATTTCTTTTTATAAAAAATTTGCAAATATCGAAGCACCGATCACCGTTAATATCCCTGAGACAACAATAGATAAACTGCTCATTGCCCCTTCTACTTCTCCCATTTCCATCGCTCTTGCTGTTCCAATCGCGTGCGATGCTGTTCCAATACCAATACCTCTTGCAACAGAATCTGTTATTTTAAAGATTCTGCATACACTTTCTGCACACATATTTCCAATTACACCTGTTATAATAATGACTGCCACAGTTATAGACACATATCCTCCCAATTCTTCTGATACTCCCATTCCAATTGCTGTAGTAATTGATTTTGGAAGAAATGTCACATATTCTTCATGTGTCAGATGACAGATAAGTGCCATAATCAAGATTATTCCCATACTTGCCAGTACCCCTGAAAGAATGCCCGCAAATATCGCTTTCCAGTTTTTCTTTAAAAGTTCCAATTGTTCATATAACGGAACTGCAAGGCATATCGTAGCCGGTGTCAGTAAATAGCTTATATACTTGGCCCCTTCATAATAAGTTGTATAATCCACCTTAAATACTACAAGGACTGCAATTGCCAGAATAATTGAAATCAGCAGTGGATTAAACAGTGCCATTTTAAATTTAGCTTTCAAGAATGTACCAATTCCATAAGCCGCAAGACTCAGTATCACCCCAAAAAAAACAGAGTTCTCCAAAAATCCCATCTCTACTCTCCCTCTCTCTTCTGTGCTTTTCGCCTGATAATCATTTGTGTAGTCTTTCCTGCCGTACCCATTACAACCACAGTGGAAATAATCGTAATCAAAATATATTGCAACCAGACATCTTTTAAAATATCCCATGACTCCATAAGTCCTACTGCTGCCGGGATAAACATAATCGGCATTATTTCAATCATAAATCTACTTGTTTCTTTAACAGCGCTAAGTGTAATAATCTTAAACTCCAGACTCAAAAACATTAAGATAATCCCATAAATACTTGCTGGAATTGGAAGTGGAATCAGATAATTCAAAACCTCACCCACAAATGAAAATATTAAAATAATTCCAAATTGCTTTATGTATTTCATTTTGTTTCGCCTCCTAAAAAAATACTGTTTTATCGTAACACATTGTCTCTCTTGCCGCAAGAGAAAACACTCATATCTAAACACTTTCTAAGATTTAGGTTTACATTTCTTCTTTACACACAAAATCAGTAACGTTATAATGAACTCAGATAGAACAAATGAAACGAGGCATTTCTATGATGCATTTTATAGTAAATCCATGCGCTCATTCCGGCCTCGGAAACGTCATATGGAAAGGAATTGTTAAGTGAGCACTTGAACCCGAATCCATTCAATTGATGGTTCATAATGGTAAGAATAAGGAGGCTTTATATGCTTTTCATTATCAGTATTTTTATTTTTTTCATAGCAATGTATCTTTTATTGATCATGCCAAATCTTTTCAGGCACAAAGCTATGAAACCTTTTTTAAATCGCGATTATGCCCACAGAGGTCTTCACGATGAGCAAAGGCTTATACCGGAAAATTCAATGGCTGCTTTTCGCGAAGCCTTGAGAGAGAATTTAGCCATTGAGCTGGATATTCATCTTACACGCGACAATCATGTTGTTGTATTCCACGATGAATCTCTGGAGAGAATCTGCCATGTGTCAGGAACTATAGAAGAAGCTTCATATGAAGACTTAAAATCCCTTCATCTTCAGGGAACATCGGAAAAAATTCCGCTTTTTTCTGAGGTCTTGAGTTATGTAAATGGACGAGTTCCTCTCCTGATTGAGTTGAAGCTACCCACAAGCGATACACGGCTTTGCAGCTACACACTAAAACTACTAAGGAATTACAATGGTCCTTATATGATTCAGTCTTTTAACAGTTTGGGAGTGCGATGGTTTTTCAAAAATGCTCCGGATATTCTTCGCGGGCAGCTCTCTTCATCCCTTACGAAAACAAACCCAGAAAATCCCTATATTGTACGTTTCTGTGTCCAACATTTGCTGACAAATTTCTTGTGCCAACCGGATTTCATCTCATACAAGATGGCAGACTCTGCCAATTTATCCGTCTGGATAAACAAGTATATTTATCATATTCCAGTTGCCGTCTGGACGTTAAGAAGCAATCAGGCATATCATAAAGCGAAGGAAAAATTCGACATGTATATTTTTGAAGGATTTTCTAAAAAAATATAAAGGTTTTATGAAGATTCTTGTGGCCGGAAAAGAATAATGTTATAATGACCGCATATTATAGAAAGGAGTTCTTTCTGGTGGAAAAATTCAAAATGAATATCAAGCACTTAGTTTATAAATATAATCATGCCTGGGTGTTCTTATACGGTTTTATCTACATGACATGGTTCTCCTGGCTGGAAAAACATGTCACTTCGGATTACTTCGTAATTCATTCTGTATTTGATGCCTACATTCCTTTTATGGAAATCTTTATTGTACCATACTTACTTTGGTTCATTTATGTATCGGGAACAGTAATTTATTTCTTTTTTACAGATAAGCAGGGATTTTATAAAATCTGCGCCCTTCTTATTTCAGGAATGACGTTATTTTTAATTATTTGTACGGTTTTTCCGAACGGTTTAAACCTTCGCCCAACAGTATTTGCAAGAGATAATATTTTTGTTGATTTAGTAAAATTGATTTATCGTGCTGACACTCCGACAAATGTGCTGCCCAGCCTTCATGTTTATAACTCTATCGGATGCTATATAGCAATAAGAAACAGCGAGAAGCTGCGCCAGTATAAGTGGGTACAGCAAGGTTCTTTAGTACTGACAATCTCCATTGTTCTTTCAACAATGTTTTTAAAACAGCATTCTGTAGTGGATGTTATTGCTGCAATCGTAATGAATTATTTTATTTACCAGCTTGTATATGCACCTGAACGGATTAGCAGACCGGCACTTGCTCGTCAGGGAATCTAAATCAATATAAAAAGAGCTTTCTTCAACGACATGTTGATTAAGCTCTTTTTTCTATTCATTATTCAAATTTCTTCTGCCCAATCTGAATATTGAGCCCTTTCGTATATGCCTCAAATGCGGACGGCATCGAATACTTTTCCTGGACTTCTTCCGGATGAACGAACATCATAGATTCCGTACAATTCTTCTCCAGTTCATCAACCATGATACGGTATCCGGTCATATGCCATTCCACATGACTGAATATATGTTTCGCAGTCCTAAGCTCTTGCACATGAACCGGTGCAAGTCCTATCGATTTACTGTACGCAACCGCTTCATCCAGTGTAAGATGACCTTCTACATTCGGGAATTCATACATCCCGGCGAGAAGTCCCTTCTTCGGTCGTTTCCGTATTGCCACCATATTATAATCTCTGAAAATCAGTACGGTGCGTTTTTCTATTCTGCGTTCCTTTGCTTTCTTCTTAACCGGAAGCTCACTCTGGCATCCCATCTTTCTTGCTCTGCACAAATGATAAACCGGACATATCTCACACTTCGGTTCTCCATTTGGCACACACACAATCGCACCTAATTCTATAAGTCCCTGATTAAAATCCGACGGGGCATCCGAAGGAATCACCTTCTCCAACTCTCGCTCGATATAATTTCTCACTGAAGCTTTCATAATATCTTCATCGCTTGCAAGAATTCTCGATATCACGCGCAGTACATTTCCATCTACTGCAGGCTTTGGAATCTCATAAGCAAAAGAAGCAATCGCTCCTGCTGTATAATTTCCGATTCCCGGCAAAGACTGTATCTCTTCGTAAGTCTCCGGGAATTCGCCGTGATATTCTGTCATCACTTTCCGGGCAGCTTTCTGCATATTCCGCACACGATTGTAATATCCCAGACCTTCCCACATCTTGAGCAGCAGATCTTCCTTTGCGTCTGCCAGTTCCTTTACCGTAGGAAATGCGGTCAAAAACCTTTCGAAATATGGTTTGACGGCCTCTACTCTTGTCTGTTGAAGCATAATTTCTGACACCCATACTCGATAAGCACTTACATGCTTTCTCCATGGCAGGTCTCTTCGATTCTCCCGATACCACTTGATCAGAGGCTCACCAATCTCATAAAGTTCAGGATTTTCTAAAATCACCGGTACTTTCTCTGACAATGCGATCGTATCTTCCGTCACTTTGCAATCATATGCCAGAATATGAACTCCGTCCTTTTGAGCCTTAATTAAAGCGTCGGCAAATTCCGGATGCGTGTCTCTGTTCGGTGTGAAATAATACACATCTTTCATCTGGATCACAAACAGAACATAGGCTTCATATCCATCCTTCACTGCCCGCACAAGTTCTTCCACATGCTTTACTGCTCTCTCGCTCGGTGCATCCGGAAAACGTACCACTCCATTTTCCTCAAGTGTTACACCTTTTACTTCGATAAATGCTTTTTGATCACCATGCTCTACATAGAGATCGAATCTTGAATTCCCGTAGGTTGTCTCCGGACGTACTTTTCTTACATCCTTAAACAGATTTCCATCCTCAATCCATTCTTTGGCAGCCACATTTGGAATCTGTGAATCCACGTTGATCATCCGACCATCTTTCACGACTCCAATCATATCCCACTTCGTCTTTCTTTCCGGATTATCGGCCTCCTGCACATATACTTCTGTTCCGGGCCGGAATAGTTCTGCACATCTTCCTGTATTTTTTACATGAACCACTTCTTTGCATCCATCAATCTCCACATAAGCAATAAATCGATTCGGACGCTCAAGAAATGTTCCTTTCTTTATTCTGCTATATTTCATACTTTGCACTCGCAACAACCAACGGAATCTGCTCTTTTTCCGCTTTGCGGATGTATTCCTTTCCAATCTGTGAATCTGTAATGATCTTATACACATCTTTTACCGGACAGATTACAGATACATATCCTCCGCCAAATTTACTGCTGTCGGCAAGAACATAGACCTGGGAAGCGGATTTTAAAATCGCTCTTTTCACCTGCATCTGCGGTGTAGCTATGGAAGTAAGCCCCACATCGAAATTAATACTGTGTACTCCGATAAATCCTTTATCTACATGAAACTGCTCCATATTCTGCAACGCAGATTCTCCCATCGTTGCGGCCAGATGTCCGCCGACATGCCCCCCGATCAGATATAATTCCACATGTCTCACCCCCGCAAGTTCATTCCCCACCAGAAGGGAATTCGTCACGACTGCTATTCTCTTTTCCGGATGCTCTTTGATATAAAGCGCAAGATAAAAACTGTTGGAAGCATCATCAATGATGATGGTATCTCTGTCCTCAATATACTCATAGGCACATGCCGCGATCTGGCGCTTTCTCTCCGTATTCCGGTAAATACTCTCTGCCGAATATTTTCTCTGTACCTTATCCTCCAGACGTATCGCTCCTCCGTGAGTTCTCTTTAAGAGTCCTTCTTTATCCATACTCTTAATATCATTTCGGATTGTCACTTCCGAGCATTCCAGCTTCTTGCTAAGATCTGCAACCTTCACTTTTCCATACTCATTAAGCTCCTGTAAAATGACATTCCGTCTTTCCTGCATCATTCTAAACTCTCTCCTCTACCTAAGCATGAAACCGCCCGGGCGCACATGCTGCTTTGCCAATGTCATGATCGGCACAAAACAATCCCCAAAGTCCGGCTTCGGAACGATCAGTGCCTGATCAGCATCATAATAAAAACCTATCGTCTTAGGAGCCACAACCACCTTTACGATCTGCTCCCACGGAAACTTCTGCGTCTTATCGCTGTATTCAACCGTAATGCCTTCTTCATCAAAAGTACACCGGTTCGGCTCTCTGTATTGTTCGATTGCTTTGACCTGCTTCTTCGCTCTCATTTTTAATAAGAAAAGCAAAAAGTCCTCTTGTATTGTAACACACAAGAGGACTTTTTGACCACAATTATAACAAATTATTTATGCTTTTCAGTATTATGTTAACTTAATATGTCGAAGAGAACCAAAAGGTCAAAGCAGCTCTCAATCACGGTTTCACTACTTTATTATGTATCGGAGAAACTGACGAAGAGAAGAACTTCGGTATCAGCTCAGAAGTGCTTCGTACTCAGCTTAAAATCGGATTCCACGATGTACCGGCAGAGCAGGTAAAGAATATCTGGGTTGCTTATGAATCGGTCTGGTCCATCGGTGTAACCGGAACTCCGGCAAGTGCAGACTATGCAGAAGAAATGCACAAAGTAATCAATGGATGTCTGCAGGAAATCTTCGGAGATGCCAAAGCTACTTTTGAAGCAAATAAATAATCACAAAAACGGGTAGCGCTGATCTTACTGCTCCACCCGTTTATATTTTTCTTTATTCATTTTTTACATACATTGCAAGGTCTGCTCTCTTAATCATTTTGAAGTGTTTCCATTGCTCTAGCTATCTTCTTTTCTAAAAGTTCTGTATGGTTTAAACAATCTTATTAATGTAGCGATCGTCTTCCTTCTCCCATACAGTATTAATGTCACAGATAATTACACCAATTTGTTGCTCCCATTACCTGAACTGCTTTTGCTCCGCATGAATTCGCATATCTGGCACATTTCTTTAACTCCCATCCTTCAGATAAACCATAAATAAATCCTGCTGCAAAACTGTCACCCGCTCCTGTTGTGTCAACACATTTTTCAACCAGAACCGCCGGAACATACTCTGCTATTTCACGATTTCTTATATAGCATCCCTTTGAACCGCACTTTATGATCACACAGCCCGTTCCCGCCTCTATCAGGCTATTCGCTGCAAGTTCCGCAGATTCTTTCCCTGTCAGAAGGCATGCTTCTTCTTCATTTGGTATCAAAAAATCTATATAAGCCAGGGATTCTTTCATACCTTCAACACTTTCACCTTGTTTACGCTTGGTCATGTCAGCGCAAATCGTAATACCTTGAGCTTTTGCTGCACGAAATAGCTTTGCAAGTTCCTGATTTCGAATTTCCGGAAAAACAAAAATACTTGCAAAACATAGAATTCCTGTATCTTGTGGAAATGGCAATTCAATATCTTCTGCTTTTAATTTCCGAAGGCTTCCATTTTTATTCGTCAAAAAGCTTCTCTCTCCATTCTCCTTTATGAGCACAACATTCACCCCTGTCTTTATCTCCTCATTCCGCTTTCCTGTAGAAAGTTCAATCCCACTTTTTTCACAATGATCACGTATCATTTTTGCTTCTGTATCATTCCCCAGAAGTGTCTGAAGCTGTACTTTTTTTCCTAATGCTGCAAGTACCGTTGCTTCGTTAAGTGCATCTCCGCCAAACGAAATACTGATGTCCTCCGCAGGACTGGATCCGGTTTCAAAAACATTCCTGTCAGCCGGTCTTACCAGCACATCCAGAATGGAGGCTCCTATAATTACAATTCTCTCCTTATCTATACGTTCCATTTTCATTTCCTTCCTCGTACTTTCCTGATATGATCCTCTTTATTCTGGCAATAATACTACTTGATGAATATGATTCTCAAACTCTCCATCTTCCGAACAAATTGTAATCTGATAACCCGGATATTCGTATTCTTTCATAAAACAAGGCTGTATGAGCCCATCTCTTCTCACTTTCAAACAGTCCGGAAAGATTTCAAAACTGTTAATAGGGATCCGGAGACCTTCACCTGTCATCTTCACATAGCTTTCTTTCATCGTCCAGATTCTGAAGAATTCTCTAAACCTTATTTCATCCTTTTTCGAATTGAGATATTCATTCTCACTATCGCAGAAAAATCGTGTTGCCACACGTCCGTCTGTCTCTCTTATCTCTTCTATATCACATCCAACTTTCTTATTTGCCACTGCACAGATCACAACATTTCCGGAATGGGAAAGGTTAATGGAGATACCTGGTACTTCTGGCTTTCCATTTGCTGTATTTCGAACATACTCAACCCTTATCCCATATTCTGAAAGTACCCTGTAAAGCAACATTCCTGCAGCCACGCTCTGCTTTCTTGCCCGCTCATTCTTAATACTTTTCAGCTTTATTCTACGCTCTTCAGTAAGTTGATACATTATATCATTTTCATTCTCCAGATGTTCCAATTCCCCTATCTCAGCCAAATATAATCTTACCATGTATATGCAGCCCCTTAATTTATACTTCAATGACTTCATTATAGAAGAATACTTGCTTTATTGCAACGAAATCTGTCTTAATTTTTCTTGACAACAACACTCACCTTTGATATATTCTTTTTAATACTCTTTGCACTGCATATCAATCTACAGTACAAACTGAGCAGGCCGTGGCATCTGCCAAGGGAGCCGGGTCACATAAGTGGCAGTGGATATTACATCCGCGGGACAGTAGTTGCTTATACTGGATTCGTGGGTGTTTTTTCTCTTTTTGAGAATATCTGCGGCGACTGCTCATTCGCATATCGCTAATTTTCACTTAAATACCCTCCAGATAATTGAAAAGTGACATAGAGCTATCATACTATTTAACAGGGGGTAACTTTTATGGAAACCAACAAATCTATTTCTTCGATCAATGCCTCTCCACCGGAAAATTTTGAAGCTGTCGCTACAAAGGTCACATTGGTAAGTATCATCGGAAATCTGTTGCTGTCATGTTTCAAACTACTTGCCGGTATTATCGCTCGTTCCGGTGCCATGATAAGTGACGCGATTCATTCTGCTTCCGATGTATTCAGTAGTATTATCGTCATTATGGGGGTGAAATTATCTTCCAGAGAGTCTGATAAGGAACACCCTTACGGACATGAACGTTTTGAATGTGTAGCGGCCATTATTCTCTCCGTTATTCTGCTGTTCACAGGGTTTGCAATCGGAGCTAATGCCATGAAGGACATTTTTAGTGTTAATTATGAGTCACTGGCTGTTCCCGGCAAATTTGCTTTAATTGCCGCAGTCGTATCCATTAGCAGCAAAGAGAGTATGTACTGGTATACAAGGCATTATGCCAAACGTATCGATTCAAGCGCACTTATGGCAGATGCCTGGCATCATAGAAGCGATGCATTATCTTCAATCGGAGCTTTGATCGGCATAGCAGGTGCAAGAATGGGTTTTCCTATCCTTGATCCTGTTGCAAGCCTTGTAATCTGCTTTTTTATTGCCAAAGCAGCACTTGATATTTTTAAAGATGCCATTGATAAGATGGTGGATCATTCCTGTGATCCCGAAATTGAGAATTCCATTCGTACATTAGCAGAATCTCAGGCCGGAGTAAAGGGAATTGATTTTCTTCAGACACGCGTATTCGGAAATAAGATTTATGTAGATATTGAAATCAGTGCAGATGGTTTACTTACTTTAAATGATGCGCACGAAATTGCTGAAAAAACACATGATGCAATTGAAAAAGAATTTCCAAAAGTAAAACATATTATGGTCCATGTGAATCCGTATCAGCATTAGTTACATGATGATTTTCTAAAGCAAACGCTTCATAAAGCTTCATAAACACAAAACCCCGGAAAACCAAGTTTTCCGGGGTAATATTTTATGTTATTTCAAAGAAATTATTCGATGATTTCTTTAACAACACCAGAACCTACTGTACGTCCACCTTCACGGATAGCGAAACGAAGTCCCTGTTCCATAGCTACTGGATGGATCAGTTCACATGTCATTTCTACGTGGTCACCTGGCATACACATTTCTGTTCCTTCTGGAAGTTCGCAGATACCTGTAACGTCTGTTGTTCTAAAGTAGAACTGTGGACGATAGTTGTTGAAGAATGGAGTATGACGTCCACCTTCGTCTTTTGTTAATACGTAAACCTGTGAAGTAAATTTGCTGTGGCATTTTACTGAACCCGGTTTACACAGACACTGTCCACGTTCGATTTCATTTCTCTGAACACCACGAAGAAGTGCACCAATGTTGTCACCAGCCTGAGCTTCATCAAGAAGTTTACGGAACATTTCAACACCAGTTACAACTACTTTACGGTTTTCTTCTTTGATACCAACGATTTCTACTTCGTCAGATACATGAAGAACACCACGTTCTACTCTACCAGTAGCAACAGTTCCACGTCCTGTGATAGAGAATACGTCTTCTACAGGCATAAGGAATGGTTTGTCAGTTGCACGTTCCGGATCCGGAATGTATGAATCTACAGCATCCATAAGTTCCATGATCTTGTCTCCCCATTCTCCTGATGGATCTTCAAGAGCTTTAAGAGCTGATCCCTGAATAATCGGAGTATCATCTCCTGGGAACTCATATTCATCAAGAAGTTCACGAATTTCCATTTCTACTAATTCAAGAAGTTCATCATCGTCAACCATATCACATTTATTCATGAATACAACGATGTAAGGAACACCTACCTGACGAGAAAGCAGGATGTGCTCTCTTGTCTGAGCCATAACACCATCAGTAGCAGCTACAACAAGGATAGCTCCATCCATCTGTGCAGCACCTGTGATCATGTTCTTAACGTAGTCAGCATGTCCTGGACAGTCAACGTGTGCATAGTGACGATTAGCTGTCTCATACTCAACGTGAGCTGTAGAAATTGTGATTCCACGTTCTCTTTCTTCTGGAGCTTTATCGATGTTATCGAATGCTACAGCAGCGTTTCCTTCTACTCTCTCAGACAGAACTTTTGTGATAGCAGCTGTCAGAGTTGTTTTACCATGGTCAACGTGACCAATGGTACCGATATTACAATGTGGTTTTGTTCTTTCAAATTTAGCTTTTGCCATTTTGAATATCCTCCTTATTATAGCGCCTTCAAAGGCATATTTAATAATTTACGTTTGCTCGGCTATCTCTGATTATATTTCAAATCATACGGTTTTTCAAGCCTTTTTAGTATTTAATTAATCATTTTTGCTTGATAATACTTTTTCCTGTACAGATTTCGGAACTGGCTCATATTTCTCGAAGAACATTGAGTAGTTTCCACGTCCCTGTGTTCTGGAACGAAGATCTGTAGAGTATCCAAACATTTCTGACAATGGAACGTATCCACGAACAATCTTACCACCGCCAAGATCGTCCATACCTTCAATACGTCCACGACGTGAGTTGATATCACCAATAACATCACCCATGTACTCTTCCGGCATTGTTACTTCAACCTTCATAATAGGCTCAAGAAGTACCGGAGATGCCTTCTTCATAGCATCCTTGAATGCAAGAGAACCTGCAATGTGGAATGCCATTTCACTTGAATCGACTTCGTGGTAA
>JAXFTO010000006.1:0-2401 GCA_034176745.1 Bariatricus sp.
CACAGGACAGGCTGGAGCAATCCGTCACGGTATTTCAAGAGCTCTGCTTGAAGCAGATGCTGATTACAGACCGGTTCTGAAAGCAGCTGGATACTTAACACGTGATCCACGTATGAAAGAACGTAAGAAATACGGTCTCAAAGCAGCTCGTCGCGCTCCTCAGTTCAGCAAACGATAATCTGGAGCGAAGCGACAACGAGAGAAAACGGAGTTTTCTCGAGTTTGTTTCAAGCGACAACGAGAGAAAACGGAGTTTTCTCGAGTTTGTTTCGAGCGACAACGAGAGAAAACGGAGTTTTCTCGAGTTTGTTTCAAAGATATCAAAAAGAATTTTGTCCCGGAAGCGAAATTGCTTCCGGGATTTCTTAATATTTGGTCAGATCATTGACCGTAGATTCAATTGTTCTTTATACAGGTCACCTCGGTCAGTGTCATCGAATGACCTAATTCGAAGAAGTCTAAAACAAGTCATCTGAGCTAACCTTGTAAAATGACCGCAATTCGAAAAAGTCCAAACTAGATCACCCTGATTAGAGGCGGTAGATGACCGCAATTCTAAAAAATCTCAAACAAGTCATCCAAGTCATTGTTGAAGGATGATTACAAATCCAAGAAATCAAAAATAAGTCACCCAAGTCATCGTTGAAGGATGATTGCAAATCCAAGAAATCAAAAATAAGTCAATAGGAGGAGAAAGATGTTATGCGAGGTCTAAAACAAATGCTTTTACGGGAGCAGAAGTATCTGGAAAATATTGTAGAAAAAGCAAAAACAGGCTTGCCTACGGCACCGGATGGGCATCTTAGAATTTCCAAAGATAAAAATAAAATCAGATATTACCACTGTACAGAAGATAACAGAGGAATCTATATTCCGAAATCAGACAAATATTTACCCCAAAGGCTGGCACAGAAGACTTATAATTTGTCTGTGATAAAAAAGGCAGAAGCGAGGCTAAAGCAGATTAAGAAAATCACGAAGGATTATTCAGATGATGAGATTGAGGAGCTTTTCACATCTTTGCATGCAGACAGACAAGCCCTTGTTACGCCTGTGGAGCCAACATGGAAGCAGCTTCTTGATGAGTGGTATGCAGAAGAATATCAAGGAAAAGAATTTCAGGAAGGAACAGCAGTGATCCTTACAGAAAAGGGCGAACGGGTAAGATCCAAGTCAGAGAAAATTCTTGCAGATCTCTTTTATAAAAGAAACATACCATATAAATATGAAAAGCCTTTGTATCTGAAAGGATATGGAACGGTATATCCGGATTTTACTTTTGTGTCAAAGAAGCTTGGACAAGAAATCTATTGGGAACATGAGGGAATGATGGATAAACCAGAATATGCCAGAACGGCAGTACGAAAAATCGAATCTTATCAAAAGAATGGGATTTATCCAGGAGAGCGTTTGATATTAACCTTTGAAACAGAGAAGAGTATATTGAATTCAAATAACATAGATGAATTGATAAAAAAGTATTTGGAATATTGAATAATCACAAAATTGAGCTTCTTTGTTTTTTCCCCATACCCCGGAAAAGTCTGTGCTACAATATTGAAGAGTATCATTACTATACAGGAATATCTTTGTGAGAATCTGTATCGGAGGAATTTGGATATGCAGAATATATTAGTTGTGGAAGATGATTATGATTTGAATCAGGCGATCTGTTATTCTTTGAAATAGTCAGGATATGGAGTTTGTGGTGTGACTTTTATGGAAAAAGGGAAGCAGATTTTTTGAGAATCAGATAGATATGGTCCTTCTGGATGTGAATCTTCCAGATGGCGAGGGATTCTCTTTTTGCCAGTGGGTAAAAAAGCAAAGAGAAGTTCCGGTCATTTACCTGACAGCCAGGGATATGGAGGAGGATGCTCTGGCAGGATATGAATCCGGGGCAGAAGATTACATTACTAAACCATTTTCAATGAAGATTTTACTTAGAAAAATAGAAGTTATTTTAAAAAGAACTGCTTCGGTCAATCGCCTGATTTTGCAGATGAGTATTTACATATTGATTTGGATTATGCACGAGTAACGGTAAAAGGTCAGGAATGCCCCGTCACACCGACAGAGTGCCGTCTGCTTCGTCAATTTCTTATGAACCGGGGACAGCTTCTGACTTATGATCTGTTATTGGAGCGATTGTGGGACAGTGGAGGACAGTTTGTGGACAAGCACGCACTGGCAGTAAATGTGAATCGTCTGAGAGGAAAGATTGAAGATAAGAATCACAGGTATATTTCAAATGTATATGTGATGGGATATCAATGGATTGGCTGATGTGTATCATGATGATAATTTTATTTGAAGCAGTACTGGCATTGTTATGGGAGAACTACCGGATAAAAAAAGAAGCGAAGTTGTTTGCTGAAAAGGTGGAAGATGCTCTGGATGC
>JAXFTO010000007.1:0-3661 GCA_034176745.1 Bariatricus sp.
AAAACTGGTTCATGGCGAAGAAGAAGCCGAGAAGGCACAGCAGGGAGCACGTGCGCTGTTCAGCTCCGGAAATGCAGCAGATATGCCGACAGCAGAGCTGACTGAGGAAGATTTTACAGACGGGAAGATCGACATCCTGACACTTCTTCATAAGAGCGGACTGGTTCCGTCAAAATCAGAAGCACGTCGTGCAGTTCAGCAGGGCGGTGCCGCAGTGGACGGAGAAAAAGTAACGGACATTGCAGCTACATTTACCAGAGAAGAATTCGACGGTGACGGAAAAGTCTTAAGACGTGGAAAGAAGAATTTCCGAAAGGTAGTTAATAAAGCCTAAGAAAATGGACTACGCAAGAGAGTTTACAGGAGGAAGATGGCATGAGTTTTAGAGAAATAAAGCCTGAAGAATTGAACGAGAATCCATTTGATCTGATTGGAAAACAGTGGATGCTCATTACTGCCGGTGATAAGGGAAAATGCAATACGATGACTGCAAGCTGGGGAGGCGTCGGAATTATGTGGGGGAAACCTACTGCGACAGCCTATATCAGAGATTCAAGATTTACGAAAGAATTCGTGGATAGCAGCGAGTATTTTACATTGTCATTCTTTGATGAGTCTTATAGAGCGGCACTTAGCCTTTGCGGAAAAGTTTCCGGAAGAGATACGGATAAGATGAAAGATGCAGGAATTACCCCATATTTTGTGGATGGAACTGCAGCGATTGAGGAAGCAAGAATGATCCTTGTCTGCCGTAAGGTATTCCATCAGCGTATGGTTGAGGAATGTTTTGATGATCAGAAAAACCTTGAAAAATGGTACCCGGATCGTGACATGCATACCATGTATATGGGTGAAATTACAAAAGTGCTGGTAAAAGAGGATTAGCTGCATGAGAAGATGGGAAAAAGATGTGACAGTGATTCTTGCATCAGCATCACCGAGGAGAACTGAACTTTTGACACAGACAGGAATTTCGCATAAGGTAGTACCGTCAAAGTGTGAAGAGCACATTATATCGAAGATTCCGGAAGAGGTAGTGAAAGAACTGTCTGGCCAGAAGGCAGAAGACGTATATGCGCGTTATGAAAAGGAACATTCACTTGAAGAGTTTATAGTGATCGGTTCTGATACAATCGTGTCGGCAGGAGGAGAAATCCTTGGAAAACCAGAGGATAAAGAAGATGCATACCATATGATTGCGATGCTACAGGATAATACGCATCAGGTTTATACAGGAGTGACCTTGCTTGCGAAAATTAAAGGTAAGAAAGAACGCAGAACATTTGCAGAGTGCAGTCATGTGTCGGTCTACCCGATGGAAGAGCAGGAAATCCGGGACTATATAGCGACCGGAGAACCGATGGATAAAGCAGGCGCGTATGGAATTCAGGGGGCTTTTGCGGTGTATGTCCGCGGAATCGGAGGAGATTATAATAATATAGTAGGACTCCCGATTGCAAGAGTGTATCACGAAATGAAGGATATGTTGGAATAATTTAAAATACTGAGGAAACACGAAGGGTTTTCGAGGTTGGCTCTGAACAGTTACAAAATATGTATTAAGAAGGACGCTGCGTATGAACAGCGTCCTTCTTGTGTAATAAGATAGAATTTTATTTTAAATACTTTACACTGTATGGAGGAATGTCAAGTCTTCCGTTCATCTCAATTACTTCATCGGTCAGGAGATCCGTCATGGTTCCGCCGAGTTCTCCGCTCTGAGCAGTAAATGCAGTGTCGGATGCATTAATTGCAACCAGCATTCGCTCGGAATCTGTCTTACGCTCAAAAATAAGTTGGTGATTTGTGAGAACAATATTTCGATAGCTTCCGTTGCAAAGCGCATCACTTCCGGTACGTACACGAATCAGTTTCTTAATAAATTCAGTAAGTTCATTTGGCTTCGGCTCTTCAAAACATGGACGGAGTGCATAGTCGTTATTTGGGGCTTTGATGCCTTCTTCGCCCCATTCACTTCCATAGTAAATACAAGGAACACCCGGCATTCCAAGAAGAAGACCGTAGGTAAGCGGAAGATGATTCTTGTTGCTCAGAATACTTGCAATTCTGGTCACATCGTGGTTATCAACAAAAGACATCAAATGCTTGCCGCGGTAAATGCACCATTGCTCCGGTCCATACTGGCGGTTCAGCGAATGCGCGATCTCAAACATATTCATGCTGTTGAAGCTTGAGTAGATTCCTTTATAGCATTCGTAGTTTGTACAACTGTGAAGCATTTCATCATTTACAATCAAATTATAATCACCGAAGAGCACCTCGCCGATCAATGCAAAATCAGGCTTCAGTTCCTGGCAGAAACTGCGCAGATGTTTCATAAAATTACGCTCCAGACTGTAGGCTACATCAAGGCGGAGGCCGTCAATATCGAATTCTTCCACCCATCCGCGGACGCACTCGAGGAGATAATCGACAACAGCTGGATTATTAAGATTCAGCTTCACAAGCTCGTAATGACCTTCCCAGCCTTCGTACCAGAAACCGTCATTATAAGCAGAATTGCCGTCAAAATTAATACAGAACCAGTCCTTATACGGAGAATCCCATTTCTTCTCCTGAACATCCTTGAATGCCCAGAAACCACGACCCACATGATTGAATACACCATCCAGAACGATCTTTACATTGTGTTCATGAAGATCCTTACAAACCTCTGCAAAATCTTCGTTCGTGCCGAGACGGCAGTCGATTTTCTTAAAATCGCGGGTGTCGTAACCGTGATTGTCAGATTCAAAAATCGGATTCAATAATATAGAAGAAACACCGAGCTCTTCAAGATAACTGCTCCATTCCTTTAATTTTAGAATTCTAGGGACAACTTTACCGTCGTTGGCGACAGGGGCGCCTGTGAATCCAATCGGATAGATTTGATAAAAAATGCCTTCATAAGCCCACATAGTTTAGTACCTCATTTCTTATAAATTGTGGTTGGATGCCGACTGACTGATGAATATTCAGTGTGTTGAGGTGACGCTCTGCAGCCTGCATCGTGTAAAAACATTATACCATGCTTCTATATGGTAAGGCTATAAAAATTCGACAAGAAGGCAAGGAAATGTTATATTCAAGTACGCCTAGGCGTACTTGCTGTGAGGTGCGCGTCATGCTTTGCATGACACAATACATCTGCGCACCTCTGCAATCCACCGGAGGCTTTATCTTCTTTCAAGATAAAATATCAGGTGCGGACAGTGTTTTTGAGAATAGCTTTGGACTTGATTTTTCTTAACAGGAACTGTAATCGTTGAGAAAAAAGATGAATAAATAATAAAAAAACGGTTGACAGAGCAAATCCTGCATAATATAATATTACAGTATGACACGAGGAAGAGACAATTTACACCAAAGCCCCGGAGTGAATTGTTTTCCAATAAATCTACAATGAAAATAATTAGTAAATAGCAAATTCATAGGAGGTCAACCAATGAAAACTTACATGGCTAATCCAGATAAGATTGAGAGAAAATGGTATGTAGTTGACGCTGAAGGACAGACACTTGGACGTCTTTCTGCAGAGATCGCAAAAGTTTTAAGAGGAAAAAATAAACCGGTATTCACACCGCACATTGATACAGGCGATTACGTAGTAGTTGTAAACGCTGCAAAAGTAAAAGTAACTGGTAAGAAATTAGACCAGAAA
>JAXFTO010000008.1:0-5398 GCA_034176745.1 Bariatricus sp.
ACCATAATCCCATGTGTTGGCAAGCCCACCGTAGATTTCAGACCCAGGATATACAAAACCTCTTGACTTTGCTAAAGCTACAATTTTGTCCATTGTCTTTTCTACCATAATACCAATCCTCGCATTCTCTTCTTTTTTACATAGACATTTGTTTCTACTCAAAATACACTTGTCTTTGTGTGATTATCCTATTATACAGAGAGAATTCGTTTTTTGCAAGCTTTCTTGCTAATTTTTTAACATATTACGTTAAAAAAGTGCAAATTTAGATATCTTCAAGAAAATTCAGTCATTTTATCCCTGCAGCCGTTCCCTGTCTGGGTCTTTTTTTCCGGTCTCATCCCTTTCTTCTCTATGTTTTTCCATAATATTCTGACAGATTTCCATCCCTATATAACTGAGATAGTCCTCCACCCGCCCCGTCTGTGTAAACTTTTCCCAAAAGCTTTCTTTCATCCCGGTCACCTCACCTGTTCTTCTGATGCACATCACTCAAAAAGGATGTTCATTATTAGGTTATCCATTGACTTTTGGGATATACTGTATAATATCTGGCAACTTTTTTAAAGGCTGAACCCTTGACAAAACTGCCTAAATTCCTTCTATCTGCTCCAGAATTTCCAGTGATTTGAACCGCCTGGCGACATAGATATCCAGATACCTCTCCATCACATTCTCGAACTCGTCCAGGACTTCATCACTCAGGGTAAAAGCGAACAGTTTTTCAATCGGAGAAGTTATTACATACTGCATCGCATAAATCGTCGAACGATTCAGCTGCATGGTGTCATATACATTCCGGCTGCATGCACAACAGACAAGACCGCCTTTTTTCGCACTGAAAATCATACTGTTCTCTGTGCTCCCACAGGATACACACTGAAATACCTGCGGCCCTTCTCCGTTGACAGTGACCGCTTTCAATTCGAAAATGTACCGGATCAGCCGCAGCGGTATCAGCCGTTTCGTAAGTGAACGCATACTCTGGTAGAGTAATTTCAGCATTTCTCTCTCATCGTTCGACTCTCTGGTATAATAATCCGCAAATTCCAGAAAATACAACGCATAATTTGCAGACTCTACATCTGTCCTCAGTTCCGCAAAATAATTGGAAATATCCGCAGACTGGATCGTATAAGAAGTCCGTCCTTCAAAGACCGAAAAGACACCAAAAGAACAGGGAGCCGTGACCCCCGCCAAATGGCTCTGCGGACGTCTGGCCCCCCTGGCAAATGCAGATATTTTTCCTCTTTCCTTCGTCAGGATCACGACTCTCCTGTCGTATTCCCCGACCGACGATGCCGAGAGTATCATCCCTGTCAGCGTGATGATCTGACTCATCTGTCCTGCCTCCTGCTTCCTGCATATTTTCGGGTCTGCCCTGTTCTCTTCCGTCTTGACTACAGACGACTATTCTTCTTCTTCCCGGTAACCGAAGTTCTTGATCAGGAAATCACTGTCCCGCCAGTCCTTCTTTACTTTAACCCACAATTGAAGATTGACCTTCATATCCAGCATTTTCTCGATCTCAAATCGCGCAGTGCTGCCGATCTTCTTGAGCATCGCTCCCTGTTTTCCGATAATGATTCCCTTGTGGGAGTCCCGCTCGCAGATGATCGTAGCCTCGATATCCATCACTTTTTTGCGCGCTTTCATCTTCTCGATTGAAACTGCAATCCCATGCGGGATCTCTTCGTTCAGACAGTGTAATGCCTTCTCCCGGATGATCTCTGCAACGATCTGCCGCTCCGGCTGGTCCGTGACAGTATCCTCATCATAAAACTGAGGGCCATACGGAAGGTATTTCATAATTACCTTCAGAAGCTCTTCCGTATTATCTCCTGTCCTTGCGGAAACAGGAACGATATCCGAAAAATCAAAGATCTCACTGTATTTCGCGATACACGGAAGCACATCTTCTTTTTTCACAGAATCCACTTTATTGATTACCAGAACGACCGGTGTATTCACCTTTTTCAGCTGCTGTACGATATGCTGTTCGCCGGCTCCGATAAAGGTCGTCGGCTCAACCAGCCAGAGCACCACATCCACTTCATTCAAGGTCCGCTCCGCCACATTTACCATATATTCACCAAGCTTATTCTTGGCTTTGTGGATTCCGGGCGTATCCACAAAAATAATCTGTCCTTCTTCCGTTGTCAGAACCGTCTGTATCCGGTTCCTTGTCGTCTGCGGTTTGTTGGATGTGATCGCAATCTTCTGCCCGATCAGATAATTCATCAACGTTGATTTTCCCACGTTCGGCCTTCCGATCAGTGTTACAAATCCCGATTTATAATCTGCTCTCATGTATCCTCCTTCTCTTCACTGCCCATTGCAGCCCATTTTTCTAGAATAAATCCTTTACTTCCAAAAATACATCTTTGTCTTCTTCGATCTTCGCTTCATTTCCGATCACGCAGATCTGATTTCCGGCAAGAACTGCCTTCGCGACAGGTGCCAGCGCGCGGATGTTCTCCTGCGTAGCCTCAAGGATCTGCTGCCGCTCTGTGCGAATCATCTCTTCACTCACATGATTCATATACAGATTCATGGAGCGGTCTCCCTTCGCAGCCGGTGTCATCGGCTGATCAATATTGCTGATGGTTCCGATGATATATTTGGTCATATCACGCTCACTAACGGTGAAATTCTCCAGATATTCCGGAACACCGTCATAAATTTCCAGTGTCTTTTTCAGGTTCGGATCACGATAGGACACAAAATAGCCCTCACCGATCCGGTTGAAATTGCTCATGCATCCGTAAGCTCCGCCCTTCACGCGGATATTGACCCAGAGATATTCATAGCTCATGATCACCTTCAGAATCTGAAGTGCTCCGGTATAGGACTCTCCCGCATCAATAAAGTTACCGGCTTTTGCAGCAAACTGTACTTTGGAAGAAGTCTTAAAGCCTTCGTTTTTCTGCTCGCACCGGATCACGCACGCCGGCTTTGCTTCCTGCTCATCAAATAAAGCCATATTCAGCTTCTCCAGCCCCTTCTCCAGTCCGGCAAGTCCTTCCGGTGATGCCGTATAGCTTACCATCATATTTCCTCTGCGGAACAGATTTTTTACCAGCGACTGCAATGTCTTTACCAGATTGTTCTTTTCTTCTTCAAAATGTTCTTCCATCCGGCTGATGTTCTGATAGTACTCAATGCCGCTGGTCATATCCTTGAATCTTGAGATCGGAGAACGGTAAGACATCGCCCTGAGTGCAGACGCAGAGTGTCCCGAAGACAGGAAACGTGCCTGCATCCGTGATTTATTCATGGACAGGATCTCCTTCAGACGTTTCTCATCATCCAGTTTCGAGCAGATGAGGATCTCCTGCATCATCTCAAGCGCAAACGGAATCTTATCATAAAGCGCTTTCGTCTTGATTTCAAATGTCGCTTTAAACTCTTTTTCTTTTACTCTTGTTACATTCGGATATAATTCAAGAGAAGTTCCGATTCCTCCGGTATTGACATTGATTTCATTAAACAGTTCACCATAATCATAATGCTCCGTATCAATGATCCCGAGCACTGCCTGCAGCACGCCGACATACGGAAGCTGCTCCGCCGGAACTTCCGACAGATCAAACATCAGATCCAGATATCCGATCCCGTTCGTCTCAATCTCATGGAATACCACCGGAACTCCCGCCAGATTCATCTCCGTATTGTAAATCGGGGCAATTTCCTTTGAGATATCTTCTCTTTCCAGCATCGGGATCTTCTCCAGTTCTTCCTGACTGGACGGTTCCTCCTGATATTCGAGAAGGTGTCTGGTATCTTCTACTAATTTCTCAAGTTCTGTATCACTTAGCGAAGCCTTATATGCCTGCAGTTTATCGTGAAGTTCTGCATCCAGACGCGCGGTGCGTCCCTGTTCCGGCAGTACCGTTACAATCGAACCATGCGGATTATCCAGCAGGTATCTCTGGATCAATTCTTCAAAATATCCGTTCTTCACCTGCTTTTTCATAAACGAAAATGTATCCAGTGCTTCCACATGAATGAACGGTTTGGTCTCATCGTAGAGCCAGCTGTCAAAAATCTGAAGCCCGTACATGAGTCCCTTCGGGTATCCGCCGAAATCTGCTTCTCTGTAGCGGAATTCATGATAATTGATTCCCGCCTCAAGCGCCTTGGGATCCATGCCCTCTTCCACGATCTTCTTCAATGTTCCTTCAATGATATTGATAAATTCTTCTTTTTGAGCTTCGTTGGCATTTTTCGCAACAATTGAGAAAATAGGCTGGTAAATACTGTTGTCGTATGAACCGGTAATATCCTTTCCGATTCCTGCATCCATGAGCGCCTTCTTAAGCGGTGCCCCCGGTGCAGAAAGGAGTGCATAATCCAGGATCTGGAACGCAAGATAAAGCTCCCTGTCCAGACTCGTTCCGACCACTTTATTGTATGAAAGATAGGTATTGTCTTCCAAAGGTTCATTGCTGGAAACCGAATATTTCATAGAAAGCTCCCTCATCGCATCGAACGGCTTCTGAAGACGGATCTCGGAATCCACCTCGATCCTGTCATATTTACAGAGATATTCCCGATCCAGCCATTCCAGCTTTTCACCCATATCCATATCTCCGTAAAGATAAATATAACTGTTTGACGGATGATAGTAAGTCCTGTGGAAATCAAGATACTCTTCATAAGTCAGCTTCGGGATCTCATCCGGATCCCCGCCGGACTCATTTGCATAAGTCGTATCCGGGAAAAGCGAATTCAGGATCACCCGGTCCAGCACACCGTCCGGCGAAGAAAATGCGCCCTTCATCTCGTTGTACACAACGCCGTTATAAGACAATTCTCCGTCCTTGTCTTCCAGCTGATAGCTCCATCCTTCCTGACGGAAGATTTCTTCATGTTTATAAATATTCGGATGAAGCACGGCATCCATATAAACATCCATCAGATTCTGAAAATCCTTATCATTACAGCTTGCGATTGGATACACCGTCTTATCCGGGTACGTCATGGCATTCAAAAAAGTGTTCAGAGATCCTTTAACCAGTTCCACGAACGGATCCTTGGCCGGGAATTTCTCCGACCCGCAGAGTACCGTATGCTCCATGATATGCGGCACACCGGTACTGTTCTTCGTCGGTGTACGGAATGCAATGTTAAACACCTTGTTATCATCATCATTTGAAATCAACAGCACCCTTGCCCCGCTCTTTTTATGCTTCAGAAGTGCACCTTCTGATTTCAGGTCATCCAGTTTACGCTGCTCGATCACCTCATATGCAGTCAGTTTTGTCAAATCCATGTTTCTGTTCCTCCCAATTCTATCTTGTAATGTTATATTCTTTCTTATCATAATGATATATGTTGTTATTTGCATTATAAAAAACGATACTTCATACTGTGCATATGAAACAGTTTATCACAC
>JAXFTO010000009.1:0-2531 GCA_034176745.1 Bariatricus sp.
GTTAATTGAGAAGATTGCAAAGTGGTGCCTGGAAACCGGCAACCATGCGTAGATATCAGTAGTTAGAATAATAAGGAGAAAACAAGTGGGCTTCCTTATCCGCTGGAATCTGAGCGTGTAGCAGTAAAAACAGAACCTTACCCCGGACGATGGATTAGCGGCAGATGACTGTGCCTGCCGCTATTTTAGAAGGTTGATGTTAGAATAGGCTAACTAAAATAAGAGCTTGTTTGATCTTACTTTTGGGAATACTTTGTGTAAACCAATGTGGTATGCGACAACGTGTGATGCCGAAGGCTTTATCTTCTTTCAAGATAAACTAAAATTGCATACATCTAAAGCGAGGAAATAGTATGAGCAAGGAAATTAAAGAGATAACAGAATATGCATTTAAACGTGAATGTCATTGACTTGATAAAAAATACGACGGAAAAGCTGTTGTGAATTCCGTCAGCTTTGAAATCCCGAAAGGAAGGGTCTTATCCCTGATCGGTCCTAACGGTGCCGGTAAATCTACGGTTATGGGTATGATTTCCCGACTGATTGCCAAGGATTCCGGTATAATCAACTTCGAGGATAAAGACCTGTCCAAATGGAAAAGCAAAGAACTTGCAAAAAAGCTGTCTATCCTGACGCAGCACAATAATATCCAGATGAAGCTCACTGTGCGTGAGTTGGTTGCTTTCGGGCGATTCCCTTACTCTGGCAGCCGTCTTACCATAAAAGATAATGAGATGATCGACAAAGCCATTGCCTATATGGAGCTTCAAGAATTTGAAGATCGTTTCATTGATGAGCTTTCCGGCGGTCAGCGCCAACGTGCTTACATTGCGATGGTATTAGCACAAGATACGGAGTATGTGCTTCTGGACGAGCCCACTAATAATCTGGATATTTACCATGCGTCTAATATGATGTGCACTGTTCGCCGTCTGTGTGACGAACTGGGCAAAACCGTTATTCTGGTTTTGCACGAAATCAACTATGCAGCATTTTATTCCGATTACATCTGTGCTTTTGCTGACGGCAAAATCGCAAAATTCGGAACGGTCAAAGAGGTAATCAACAAAGAAACCTTGTCTGAAATCTACAAGGTGGATTTTGAAATTATCCATATCGATGGTAAACCTCTTTCCGTCTATTATTAACCTTGTTAAGTATAAACTTAAGATGAATTTCAAAAGCGAAGGAGCAAAACCATGAAAAAATTTCTTGCATTTATGATGGCTCTTGCAATGGTATTTTGCATGGCCGCCTGCGGTAACACCGCAAACAACGAAAACGCTGGCAACAATGAATCCAATGTCAGCGACGAAGGCACTGTCGGTACTGAGGGGAACAATGATGCCGAAGAAATCAAACCTGAAACCATTACCATTCAGGCGCTGAACGCCAATAAAGAAATGGATGATATTGAGGTTCCTCACGATCCTCAGCGCATTGCTATCCTTGATATGCCTGCTCTGGAAGAGATTGCTCCTGTTGTGCATCTGGCTGTTGACTACGAAAAGGGTGTTGTAGAAAGCACCAGGTACAATGCTCAGACGATTGCTTCCATCTTCGGTAAAGAAGCTGAGGTTGATGCACTGTTTACAGAATTCCAGCCTCGTATCGACGCTCTGAACACTGTTCTGAACGGTAAGAATGTTCTGCTGGGTATGTACAACTCCAATGCACTGGGCCTGATGGATACCGAGTCTCAGCTGAACATTGTCGCTAAGGAATTGGGCGCAAATAATCTGGGCGAAACGGCTGCGCTTGCTGGTGGAATTATTCATATTCGTGTGATATAATCATTGCAAATGTAGAACTTGAGAGTTCGACAAATTCGGAATATATGGAGGTGTTTCACATTGCAAACATCAGAGAGCTTTAGATTAAGTGCCATCTTGGCGTTTTCAGGTGGATTTCAGGATGCATATACTTACAATATGAGAGACCATGTTTTTGCAAATGCTCAAACGGGTAATGTTGTTTTGATGAGTCAGAATTTTATGCAGGGCAATGCGGTGATGGGATTTCATTATATGTTTCCTTTGCTTTCATTTGCCGCAGGAATTTTTATTGCCGAGCAAATTGAAAACAAGTTCAAGAACAGCAGGGGCATACACTGGAGACAAATCATTCTGTTTATAGAAATACTGATGCTTGGCCTTGTCGGATTTATGCCGCTCAAATTAAATATGATTGCTAACATGTTAGTTTCCTTTTCATGTGCTATGCAGGTGCAAACTTTTAGAAAAGTACATGGATACGGATATGCGAGCACTATGTGTATAGGGAATTTAAGAAGCGGAACAGAAAGTTTATCACATTACCTCCGGAATAAGGACGAGGAATCTTTACATAAAGCACTTCATTTTTTTGGCATAATTTTAATTTTTGCAATCGGAGCCGGAATCGGAGGAGTCCTATCTGATATCTGGGGTATAAAAACGATTTTGGTCTCCACAGTACTCTTAACTTTCGTTATTGTAATGATGGTTAAGGAGTACCGGTAAATTCTTTAGAGAGAGGCAAGACTTTAAAAA
>JAXFTO010000010.1:0-30624 GCA_034176745.1 Bariatricus sp.
GCGGTGACTGTACACTTCCCCGTGTGTGTCGTGAGAAACTCACACGTTGTTACCGCATCTCAGCGGCTGTTATGATTCAGTACAGTGACTTGTCGCCAGTTTCCTAACTTGACATTCGCTCCACGGAAAACCTGCCATATCGGGCAGCAACCTCGCGCTTCACAGCTATCATGTCACAGCTTTCTTAGTATACAAGATATATTCCATATTTGCAAGTGGTTTCTTAAAATTATTGTATTTTTTCCAATACAATCTATAGCACTTCTTGTATTCATAAAAAAACATTTTTTTACTTTTCACTTATTGACACTACCACAATAAAGTGATATAGTGTAACCAACTTAATCGTAGACATCATACCAAGGGCGGTTTCCATTTTAGAGGGATACCGCCATTTTTTAAAACGATTAAGCTAAACCGTATTGGTTGCTGTTGCAGTAATATCATTGTCGATTGTTTCCCCCAAGAATGATCCTGCGATGATACCACTCAATTTATATATACTTCCTCTTTTGAGGAGCATTCCCCAGCTTTGTATATAAACTAAACTGCAGGGCAACGAGGAAAAACCTCTCAATGACATACCAAAAAGAAAAGGCATGACTGTGGTCGTGTCTTTTCTTCTATTTATAAAGGCAGTATCAATATATCAGATTCTGCCTTTATTTTCAACCTTTATACATTTTTTATTTTTCCGGTGCCAGAAAATATACATGATATTGTTCTTCATCAATCTCCGGGAACGGAATAAACTTGATACCGTCAGCTTCAAAATGCAGTGATTCTTTTTCCGGTTGGAACCTCTCCAATTTAGGGAGTGCAAAAAATTCCCCTTTGTCAGATTGTGCAGCCAGTATATAGGGACCATATGCCAGATTAACATAGTTCGAATCCGATGCATGTTCTACAATTCGGAATTCCATAGGCAAATGAATCAAAATCTCGTCACCTTTTTTCAGATATTCCGGAATCGAAAGGTATCCTTTTTCCAATGCCTTATTCCTTATTTCCGTCTGATTAATCCAAACTGTAAATTGTCCGACTCCCCATGACGGAATGTGAATTTTCAAATGTCTGTCCATATTTTTTCCGCACAAGATTTTCACAATGCCATCTGACTCGTTAGTGCTGATTTCAAGCTTTTCTTCACCATCAAGGACAGAATCTATGAACAGATTAACAAGGATTTCTTCCTTATTATATGTGTATATATTTTCCATATAACGAAAGCGACTTTCCATACCTGTCCCATGACAGCATGTGTTCTCCGTAGTAGAGTACACCTTGCACTGTCCGGGTCCGAGAGGCATAAAATACGTCGTGCCGCCATCTGCCTTATGGCTGCTGGATGTAAGAATATGATTGCGAAGAGTATTATCGTAATAATCCATCATACTTCCATCCAGTGTATAAGAGAAGATCTGCGATGTGAGCCTCAGCATATTATAGCTTGCACAGCTTTCTGCCGCCTTCTCTGTCAGGTAGGAGCAAGTTGTTCCCGCCCGATGGAACATCTCTGTCTCTCCGGTTCCGCCAATGCAGTAAACATGGCCTCCTGTAACGATATCCCAGAAATTCTTTCCAGTCTTCCAGTATTTTTCTTCCCCTGTGGTCTGGAATAAATCCATCGCACCCATAATCTGCGGGATATGCTGATTTGCGTGCATATCTTCCAGTGTATCACATCCTTCTTCCATCGGATAAAACAGCTTTTCATTCGCAAAAAGCCTTGCCGCCTTCAAATGTTCCTCTTTTCCAGTAATCTGATAAAGTTTTACCATCGTCCCCAGCATGCCGCCGAATTCTCCTGCGATATACATGGACCACATCTTATCCAGAGTTTCCTTCGGGAGACGGGAAAGTCGTTCATAAACCCAGTCACCCATTCCTGCAAGTATGCTCATAGCCTTTTTGCTTCCACCTATCTGGTAACAGTCGTAAAGTCCGGACATGATTTTGTCAAGCGTATAATACGGAGCCCAGATTGCCGGGTAGCGAGTGTATTTTTCCAGCAGATCAAATTGCTCTTCCGAATACGCACTCAGAAATCCTTTATGATATTTTCCGGATTTGGCCATTGCCATCTGACACTTTTCCAATTCAGACACCATATAATCAATTTTCTTCTGAAAAGCCGCATTCCCACTCGCACCAAATGCCAGGGCAAGTCCGGATAAATAATGCCCTGTCGTATGCCCCTTCAGCTTGCAGCTTTCTTCGTCCCATCCGGTCATCGGCTGTGCGCCTCTCGTATCAAGATCGGCTGCCTGTCTGAAATTATAAAGCATCTGATCATCATCAACATGTAAAAGATATTCCAACATTTCCTGCTGTCTTTCATAATATAAAGTTCCGGGACTTAAGCGCACCTGCCGTATTGGAACATACTCCGCTTTTTTCTTCGGTGCATCCACAGTTTCTTTTTTCTTTCGATTATAATGCACAGAAGCATGCGCCTCTTTGCCTGTCCCTTCTACCGTCCCTTTCACGCAGGCTGTCCCTTCTTTGTCCGGCATCTTCACTTGCTCCCATTTCACCGGCACTGTCAAGGTCCTGCCGTCTTTAGTTTCGGCGATTACAACCGACGGGAGTTCTGCTTTCTCACCAATCGTAACTTCACATTTCACTTCATAAATCTTCGTTATAATCGTTTCACGTTTTTCCTGAAGCACAGTTACCTCAAACTCGCGAACTTCACTGTAACCACCCCAAGAAGCTGTTACTCGCAGAATAACTTTTCTATTCCCCATTCCATAAAGAGGTCGATGCACCTTCCCTCCGTCTGAAATAAATCTTTCTTCACCACTATCCCACCGGAACTTGGCACCGTTTTTCCCCTGCAAGGGTAAATCCAGATCCGCTTCTACTGTATTTAAATTTCCTATATAAACAGCATCCAGATCTTCTTTCACGATTTTTTCCGGACTTTTCTCTGTAAATATCATTCTCTCATTGTCCTCCTTACCCGAATCTACCGTCTATTATAACAGAATTCATAAAGAATATCGAGAACCAGTTCACCCAAATACGGTTTCAGCCATGCGGCAAATTTCTGCCACATGGCCAAATCGTATTACTTATCCATTACAAATATAAATTTCACTTCTCCATCCATTCCATCAGAAATTCCGGTAAAACTCTTATATTTCTTCGAAGCATCCAGCATATCATTTAATTTATCAAGAAGTTCCTCTGTATCCCCTCCAAAAGCGGAGACAAGCTTTTCAATTCCCTCTTCGTTAAACCGGATCATTCCGTCATGTAGCTCTCCTGCTCCTTCATCCAGTTTCGTCACACCTTCTACAAGTTCTCCCGAGCCCTGCCTAAGTGTTTCAAGGCCGGTCGAAAGCGTCGCAGAACCATTCATTAATTCCTCCGCGCCTGATGCAAGACTTATCGTTCCCGCCTTGAGAGCATTTGCTCCGTTTTCTGCCGTTTTCAGATTCTCACTCAAACTCTCACTGCCATCACTTACCTGCTGTGCCCCGTCAGCAAGAGCATTCATTCCGCTCTTAAGTGCTTTGGCTCCTCCATTTCCATCTTCACCACCAAGCAACATTCCGGTTCCTTCGCTCAGTCTTCCTACTCCTGCTTCAAGCGACAGCTCCATCTGATTCATTCCCTCGTTCACGGATGCCGCTCCATTCTTCAGAGGCTCATTCAGAGTCGCTGCAAGTGATGCGGCCCCTGCGCCAAGCTGACCCTCTCCACTGCCAAGCGTGGATGTAAGGTCATTCATTCCAGATGCAATTAATGCCGCTGTTGCCTGCTGAGTTTCAAGGCTGCTCTTTATACTCTCCAGATTAGAAATCACTGCACCAAGCTGTTCCTTCAAGGTCTCATCTTCACAATTTTCTTTTAACTGCATGAGCGTCGCAATTTGCTCACTTATCGAATCCGCAGAACTACTTTGTGCGAGCTGTGTTGTCGCCTGCGACAAATTCTGCGCTGCCTCTTTTGCCTGACCGATTCCTCCCGCAAGCGCACTTGCGCCCTCTGCCGCACTGTCGATACCATTTTGCAATGCAGTTACGCCTTCACGTAACTGAGCGATACCTGCCAAAGCTTCTGACCCAAACGAAGCAATTCCCTGATCAAGACTTTCTATTCCGCCATAGAGCTGATTCATTCCCGCAAGTGTACTCTTTGCTCCATCTGAAACTCCCCGGGCTCCGGACGCCAGTGTTCCCGCTCCCGATGACAAGGCACCGGTTCCTGCCGCAAGTGTTCCGGCACCTTCTTTCAGTTCCGAAGCTCCCAAAGAAAGCGACGTTGTCCCCTGATAGCAGATATCACTTCCGTTTACATCCCAGGTCAAAGAGGTACCATTCTGTTTAAAGGTTTCATCACCTTTGACATTTACAATATCCTTTAAATCGGAAATATCCTTAAGCGTTGTCAAATCTGTAATATTTTTAAGCTGGTCTGACACTTCAACCGTTTTCTTCTTTCCATTCGCATCAAGCTTTACATAGACCGTTTCATTTTTCAGTACTTTTTCTTCTTCCGAAGAAACCTCTAAGGAATTCACTTCATTTGCCTCATCTGCTGCCTGTGCATACATCGTGGTTCCCTGTACCCCGCCGGCTACCATAGCTGTCATAAGCGCAACTGCCATCAAAGTACGAAATTCTCTATTCTTCATAATTCACGCCTCCTGTTATAGTTCAGCAGCCACAGCTGCCATTTTTTGTTTCTTTATTTTTCGCATTTCTCCCGTCGTCGCACAGATCACTTTATCAAAAACCATGAGCATGGACGGAAGAATGAATATTACAACGATCATACTGATGATCGCGCCCCTTGCCATCAGCGTGCAAAGAGCTGAAATCATATCGATGTCTGAATACATTCCAACCCCGAATGTTGCCGCAAAGAACCCAAGTGCAGACACGATAACCGAAGTAATAGATGTAGAAAGCGCAATCTGAATTGCTTCTTTCTTCTCTTTACCGTGACAACGTTCTTTCTTATATCGTGTTGTCATCAGAATTGCATAATCCACAGTTGCTCCAAGCTGTATGGTTCCAATGACAATGGATGCGATAAACGGCATCTTCGTTCCGGTATAATACGGAATTCCCAGATTGATGAAAATTGCAAATTCAATTACCAATACAAGTACAATCGGAACAGACACGGACTTAAACACCAATGCAATGATGAGGAATATTGCCACAATAGATATCGCACTGACCACTTTAAAATCTTTATCCGTAATCGTAATCAGATCTTTCGTACAGGGCGCTTCACCGATCAGCATCGCCTTTGCATCTTTGGAAGATAAATCCGCATTTGCCAGAACCATATGGGTTGCATTCATATCAAATTCATCTGACAGTTTTTCATTTGCAATAATACTGTCCAGATCCTTCGGCAAGGTTGCATCAAGATTATAATAAACGTCCGCTTTTGTATATCCCAAAAACGCCGGAATCAAAAGAACCACAAACGCCGCAACAAATGCTTTGTAATGTTTTGTAATAAATGCCGCCGGTTTTTCCATCTTCGGCATGATATTTTTGTGCGTTGTTTTCCGAATCGCTTTATCAAACACAAGGATAAAGGACGGAAGAATCGTGACGCAGCAAAGTACGCCGAAAATAACACCTTTAGCCATAACGATTCCCAGATCTTTTCCCAATGTAAAGCTCATGAAGCAAAGCGCGATAAAACCGGCAACCGTCGTGATCGAACTTCCGACCACCGATGAAAATGTATTGGAAATGGCGTGCGCCATCGCCCGCTCTTTATCTCCCGGAAACCTCTGCTGATTCTCCTGATAACTGTGCCACAGGAAAATAGAATAATCCAGCGTGACACCAAGCTGCAGGACCGCACTCAATGCTTTTGTGATGTAAGAAATTTCTCCCAGGAAATAATTCGTTCCCATATTATAGGCAATCGCCATACCGATACTGAGCATAAAGAAAATCGGAAGGATCCAGCAATCCATAAATATCGAAAGCACGATGCAGGTCAGCACAACTGCTATCAGCACGTAAATCGGTGTTTCCTTTTCCGATAATGCTTTAATATCCGTTACCACCGCAGACATGCTGCTTAGGTAACACTGATCATTCGTTATCTTCCGTATTTCAGTAATTGCATCCATCGTACTGTCAGCAGAGGTGGTATCCTCAAAGAAGATTGCCATCAATGTAGCATCATCCGTATTAAATACATCCTTCAGCCTATCGGGAAGGATATCAATCGGAAGTGACAGATCCGCTATCGAATCATACCAGATGACATCAGCTACACCATCCACCTCTTCTATTTTATTTTTTACTTCTGCAACTTCTTTTGACGTCATTCCTTCCACGATTTCCATGGCAAAAGCACCTTTCCCGAAGTCCTCCTGTAAAATATCCTGTCCTTTCATCGTTTCAATATCATCGGGCAGATAATACAGGATATCATAATTAACTCTGGTTTTAAGATAGCCCATTGCCGAAGGGATCAGCAGAAGAATACCAAGTGCCAGAATTGCGACTCGGTATTTTACAATGAGTTTTCTTATTTTATTCATAGTGTTCTCTCCTTCATTAATGACTTTTGGTCATTTTTATTTTCTCGTGTTCTCACTATATACACAAAATGACCATAAGTCAATAATTTAAATATAAAAAAATTGACTTTTAGTCATTTCGCTTGTATAATGTTCTTGTAAAGGAGATAAATTATGGGAAAAGTAGATGAAAACAAACAATTAAAATTAGACGCACTCTATCGAAGTGCCTACGATTTATTCATAGAACAGGGAATTGAAAAAACTTCCATCAGCGACATTGCCAAAAAGGCCGGAGTTGCAAAGGGAACCTTCTATCTTTATTTTACAGATAAATATGAATTGCGGGATCATCTGATCTCCCGGACTGCCGGAAAGCTCTTCTTAGCCGCATGGCAGGCATTAGATTCTTCCGATATTCCGGCATTCGAGGACCGGATTATTTTCATTGTGGATTTTATTCTGGAACAAATGCAGGAGAACAAGGCGATGCTACGCTTTATTTCTAAAAATCTAAGTTGGGGAATTTTCCGCCAGGCGATTCTTTCGAGCGACGATGAAGCAGATATCAACATTATGGAACTCTACCGCACAAGACTTCTCGAAAATCCGGCAGTTAAACTCAAAGCACCTGAAACTATGATGTTTCTCATCATTGAACTTGCAAGTTCCACTTCCTACAGCACGATACTGGAAAACGATCCGATTCCATTTGAAAGCTTGAAGCCATACCTCAACGAAAGCATTCGGGCGATTATAAGAAATCATATCATTACTTAATAAGTTCAAAAAAGAGACCTATTACGCGTCTCTTTTTCTCATCTTCAGCTTTAAAAGCGCAGTCACTTTTCTGGCGTCAAGCTGAGTCACATTGTTTTCCCCGACTACATTCGTCTCAACACCTTCTGCGCTTTTGTTAATATCCAGAATTCCATCCAGATAATCATTCGTGACAACAAACTGCCCAACCGTACCACTGAACTTAAGCCCGGTCACCGGAATGCCGCGGATTTCCATCTGCTCGACCGTATTGGCAAAATCCACGTCACTGTTTCCCCATCCGTCAGAGGATAAAATCACTCCGTCAGCACGCATTGCTTCCGCCCAGACCGCGGCGCGGGTCCCCACCAGAAGCTTATCTTCATTGTCATCCGGAGTTCCCACAATCATAATTCCCATCAGATCCAGATCTTCATCTGCTGATACCACATCGAGAAGCGGATCACGAAAATGATGCAGGGATGTTTCTTTTGTAGATGGTCCTATACCCATAGTCTTTCCTCCTACTGCATAGAACGGATGATTCCGTCCCTATATTCGTTCGGTGTCACGATCACCGGCATGTTTCCCATATCAATGATCGAATGCCCGCCCTCTGTGCCGGAAGGCTCCTTTGCAAAAAGCGAGGTGTCATACATCGCACCTTGTCCGGCAACCTGCTTTACGATCAGCACACGTTTCTTCCCGGGCCGCACGATATCATGGTATTCATGGCGCTCGCTGCAGAGGTCTCCTCTGAATTTCTTCATCTGTTCCCGGAAAATCTGAATAAATTCATCACAGGCTCTGTGTGCGGCAAGAACACCTTCCCGTTCTTGTCCCATTCCAGCTTTCAGAACGACATCAAATGAAAGAATATAATCCTCATCCCCCGGCGTTCCCGCCCGGTTCAGATACAACTTTTCCTTCAGATTCCCCTCGGAAGATCCGAATTCATGCGTCTGCTTTCCATTTACATCTACCCCGGTCAGAATCACGTACACTCCGGTAAGGGTATGTGTGATTCCTTCTCCGATTTTTCCAAGAACCTTGGTCGAAATCGGGATGATATCCATAATTGTGTTCGTGTAACGATCATGGTCGTGAGGCGGAATGATCTGAACATCTATTTTCTCAAGTTGCGGATGCTTTGCCAGAATCTCTTGAAGGATTGCTCCATCTATTACCATCCTGCCATCCGGCATCACCCGGTTTTCCTGTCCATAAGATACGTCCTGTACGTGAAATGCCTTGATTACAAGGCGGCGTAAATATTTTTCCATAGTTTTCCTCTAATCAAAACTCCATGGCAGAAACCATGGAGTTTTATCACAATATCACTTATACTTTCGCAACATATTCATACGGAAGTGAAACTACCTTTCCGGCAGATTCAATGCTTACCAAAGCTTCCAGAGTTGCTTTTACGATAGCGGTCTGCATTTCCACATTATTCGGTTCACCTGCATTTGCTCCCATCGGAACCAGAGGTGCTACCGCACGCGGAGAACCGGTCTGACGTACAACCGGCGGAAGCGCTGCAATAATAATGGTAGGAATACCTGCTTCTTCAATTGCTCTCTGCACCAGAACTGCAGAGCGGTGGCAGGTACCTCAACCAGCGGTAAGGATAACGGCGTCTACACCTTCCTCAACAAACATCTTTGCAATTGCAGGACCGGTTTCACCTTTGAATTTCTCCTGGTTTCCACCACCGCCCATGAATCCGGCATGAACCGGTGCGCAGGCTTTGATAAATCCTTCTTTTGCAAGTTCATGGATACGATCAATCGGGAACATACAGTTGATATCTTTATTAACATCACTGTTATCATATCCACCGTGTGAAACCATCAATTCATTTGACGGCATCTGATCTGTAATTTTTCTCCAGGTAAAATCTCCTGCAAGGTTAAATCTTTCCTGTTCTTTATGGTGTACACCTGCTGCTGTGGCAAGCGCAATCGTCATATCCTTTAATTCCTTCTTTACAGGCGCCCATACCGGCGGCGGAGTAATTGGAACATAGATTTCTGACTGCAGACCTTTAACTACTGTTAAACTCATGTCTCTACCTCCTATAATCACTATTCACATTCTTCTTTATGAGACTTCATTTCTTTCTGACGTCTCTTGTAGGTATCCAGGTTACTTACATATTTTTCATTGGCCTCTGGTCCAAGCTGTTCGATGAAACTCATATTCCATCCAACTTCCTGTCCTACCACTAATGGATAATCGGTAATCAGCATCCTCATAGGTATCTTCAGATAACCGAGTCGGCCTTTGAGGTCGATTCCAACACAGCCATCATGTATCTCTACAATCACGCCTTCCATGTAAATGATCTTATCGCCATATTTCATGTTTTTCACCTGTTCTTAGTCGTATTTTTCTTTTCTCTTCTGGCTCATTGGCAGAGACTGCTCATTCTTAACCAGTTCCAAAGTTTCGCCCATTGTACGAGAAATCAATTCTACGTTATTTGCTTTGACATTCGGATTCCATTTTCTTTCCGGCTTCTTCACTTCTTCGCCTGCCATAGCTGCTTTCAGCATTGCAAGGGCACGAACAGCTTCTTCTTTGCAAAGTGTGTTGCAGGCAAGAACTTCATTTTCAATACCGGATTCAGATTTATTGTTGTCGATCATGTGGGTCATGTATTTATTTCCAACAACAAGTGCTCCCTGTACAGCACAGAATGACATTCCGACAACAGAGATTCCTCTCATACCAATCTGCTCGATATGGCTTGCGAAATCAATATGGTTATTTCCAAATCCTTCTGTTGTAACAAATGCTCCGTCAACATCCAGAGCTTCTACCATCATTCCGACACGTTTTGATACATAGAATTTCTCTGCATTGATCTGCGGACTTCCTACGAAAATAACTCCGCAAAGGTCAACTTCTTCGTCATGAAGCACTTCTGTTACCAGAGGTTCTCTCCAGTAATGTCTTGACATCTCTTTTGAAGCAGGTCCGATACAAGTAAGTGCATGGATACATCCGTCAAGAACTTCCAGCGGAGATACCATAACCGGAACATTTCCAAGGTCAACGTTCGGTTTTGCTCCAAGTACACCAACCGGCTCAACAGGAAGAATCAGGTTGTCGTGCATAGCGCCCTGTCCCATGATCTCTTTTACGATAACTACTTTCTTCTTTCCAGGTCTTCTAACCTGTTCAAATGTCTCAGTATCAACTACAAGGCTCTCATCTTCAACTGCCTTTAATGCAGTACGGATTTCCTGTGTGATCACGTCCGTTGCAGTATGTGCAGCAAGCGGGCCCGGTCTTTCCATGTTCGTTCCTTCTTTGATGACAACTTCTGTCTTGATGAAGATTTCTCCCTTATCCGGTGCACCCGGGCGGTTCCACATAATGTTCTCATCCAGATATCCTTCGGAAGAACCGAATTCACCGATCTGTACTCCGTTGGCATCTGTTCCTGTAACCATCATTACTACGCCGTCAAGGACTCTTGTTGTACCAGTTCCGATTTCATCATCGCCTTCTTTTGTTGCGATCGGCTGTACATCCATGATTGTTTCAGAATAAGTATGGTACATATCCGGTGTGATCACATCGATCTTCAGACTGTATACCAGCTCCTGGGAAGCTGCTGCTTCTTCTTCAATTCCTTCACGGATGTAAAGTGTTGTTCCTTCGATCTTTGTCTCCGGTCCACGTTTTACTTCTGTAATTTTATAATGCTTTCTGGTTACGCTTCTAACAACCTTCGGTTCTGCTTCTTTCACTACCGGTGCTGCTTCCTGAACCGGAACCTGTGTAGGTACTTCTGCTACTGCAGCACCGCCATTAAAACCCATCGGAAGTTCGATATTGATGTCCTTTCCTTCCCCGATATGGATCTTAAGAACGCCGCCAACGCTCTGAGCCTGGCATACCTGAGCCGGTGCCACAGCCGGTGCTTCTGCTTTTTCTTCTGCAGGAGCCGCTTCTTCTGCGGGAGCTGTTTCGACTTCTTTTGCACCTTCTACCAGATCAGCTGTAAGTGGAGTAAGTGAATCACAAGTCTTCACAAGTTTTGCTCCTAATACCTGCTCTATCGTAAGTGCTCCTTCAAGATTCAAAAGCCCTGAATCTACCAGATCATCAAAAATAGCAGGATCTTCAAGGTTTGCTGCCTGAATTGTAATTCCGCCTTCTGCTCTGCAGCATAATACGGCAGGATCTTTTGCATGTTCTTTCGCTGTTTCAGCTGTAATAGACATAATAATTACCTCCTCGTTTGCTTTCACTATAACTCTATAAACCTGCTTCCGGCTTATTTGCCGTCTGGAAGCTGTTCTACCTGTTTAGATACACGAAGGTATCTGTAAAGCGGATGTCCGATCGTTCTCATTACATGATCTGTCTGGTGGAATACTTTAAGTCCCATCTTAGGAGCAGATCCCATAACTGTATTTGAACAATCTGAGCAGTTACCAATAATGATGTATTCACATCCGTCTTTCTTGAACTGAATATTGTTCTTAGCCTGTCCAGGGCAATTTCCAGGACGTTCGCACTTAAGCGGTGCCCCCGGCTTATTCTCAATTGCCTGTTTACATCTTGCAACGGAAGCAACCACTCCGTTCATCTTCGCACAGATGTCTCTCATTCTTTCTTCACTTCCTCCGCAGGCACATACCAATAAACCTACTTTTGCTCCATGAAGATTCGGGAAATCAATCGTTACAATGATTCCTCCTGTTGTCTTGGTGATTGGATCTTCTTCTGTTGTTGCTTTTCCGGTAAATGGTCCACCCATAATAATTTCCCCATAAAGACCATCAATTCCGCCGGCTCTTTCAATCAGTTCACCAACACTTGTTCCTACCGGAACATCCATAAATACGTGTGGTTCATTTCCACCATTAATCTTACCGATTACAGTAAGATTCTTTGAGAAGCAAGGCTTTCTCTCTTCAATCGCTTCCGCTACTCTCGCAAGAGTCTCCACATTGCAGACAATTGCATTTGCAGCTGACGGAAGCTGAGTGGTACCAAGTTCGATTCCCAGGCACTCTCTTACAACCGCTCTTTCTTCTCCCATCGGATAAATATCCGGAAGAAGATGGATGGTAATCGCTTCTTCATCCTTCAAAGCTTCTCTTAATCTCGCAACAGCTTTCTCGTTCTTCTTCTTAATGGCAAAGATTGCTTTCGAAGCATTCGAAATCTCCATGCAATGCTTCACTCCGCGGATTACTTTCTCGCAATCTTCCTCAAGCTGCTGGATATTATGTTTAAGTCCCGGTTCACACTCTGCCGCATTGACCAGGATATATCCGCCATTTAAATCTGTTCCAAGCTTAACACCGGTCGGGAATCCGGCTCCACCCATACCGACAACGCCTGCTGCTTTTACCATATCCAGCTTGCTGCCCTCCGGGATCGGAACAAATTCCTCTTTCTGTACTTCGTCCGGTTTAATAATGATCCGGTCTTCCTTTACTTCCTCGACCACACCATATACACTTGAGAAAATATTTGCGCCAAGACCGGTCGGCTCTGCGATCAGAGTTCCCTTTGCCACTCTGTCACCGGCCTTAACCACTGCAGCACAAGGTGCACCCACATGCTGACGCAGTAAAATCTGTAAGTTTCCCATGACCCTTCTCCCTTTCACTTATAAATATTTTCTATACATAATATGAAAAGCGAGCGTATTAAAATACGATCGCTTAATTAACAGGTGTCATCTGAAGTCGGAATGCCAATCTCTTTTTGGCGAGGGCATGTGGGAATCGAACCCACCCAGGACGCTCTTAACGCCCCACACTAGTTTTGAAGACTAGGAGGCACACCAGTTACCCATCTACCCCCATATTATTTCCGGCTTTCTAACTGTACCACAGTTTATTCTGTTTTTCAACATTTATTTCGTTATTTATTGTAGCAAATTATCATTGACTTTTCAAGGGTTTTCGTACATAATATTTTTAGTAACTGTACTTCATACTAGAATCAAGTCTAGGCAACATTTATTTCACAGCGGTTTGCTTAATCCCGCACAGGTTTTGTCGTCCATTCTATTATATTATTTTTCTCTGCAGGAATCTCCTTTTTTGCAGAATCATTTTTATGTATTGGTTTTTTACAAGCATGTGGTATTTATTTTTCAGATCTCATATAGAGTTTATCTATAGCTCATTTTTTACTTTAAGGAGGTACATGGATTATGGAAATCCATCCAAAGCTTAATCTTGATGCTTTTGAAGCATCCTTTCATACTATTGATACTCATACAGTAGGCGAATTCACCCGTATCATCATGTCAGGTTTTCCTGAACTGCAGGGTGATACTATGATTGAACGCAAGAAATTTCTTGAAGAAAATTATGACCAGTATCGCCGTGCACTGATGTTTGAGCCACGCGGACACCACGATATGTTCGGTGCTCTTCTGACTGACCCGATTCATCCGGAAGCTGACTTCGGTGTTATTTTTATGGATACCGGCGAATACCTGAACATGTGCGGTCACGGTACAATCGGTTCAGTTACGGCCATCATTGAATCAGGTCTTGTTCCGGCAGTGGAACCATATACAGAGGTCGTTCTGGATGCTCCGGCCGGAATCATCCGCACCAAAGCTGAAGTTAAGGACGGCAAAGTTCTGAGCGTTACCTTAACCAATGTTCCCGCCTTCCTTTATAAAGAGAATTTAACTACTGTCGTTGACGGACATGAAGTAAAATACGATATTGCTTTCGGGGGAAGCTTTTTCGCTCTTGTAGATGCTGAGCAGTTCGGCTGGACTGTTGACCCGGAATCGATTCCAAAACTTACAGATTTCGGCATGCATATGCTTGAACAGGTTAATAAAGAAGTAGAAATCAAGCATCCAGAACTTGACATCACCACCGTTGACCTTGTAGAATTATATTGTTCAACAGATACACCGGGATGTGATAGAAGAAATGTAGTTATCTTTGGTGACTATATGGCTGACCGTTCTCCATGCGGAACCGGAACCAGCGCAAAACTTGCTACATTATATAAGAAAGGTGAGATTGGAATCGGCGAACCGTTTGTATACGAAAGCTTTATCGGTTCCCAGTTCAAGGGTGTCATTCTGAAGGAAGCTAAAGTCGGTGAATTCGATGCCGTTATTCCTCAGATCACCGGAAGTGCTTACCTGACCGGCGAAGCCACTTATGTAATCGACCCGGACGACCCGTTGAAGTACGGCTTTAAAGTCGGAAGTAAACGCTAGGAAGTGAGGTTATTTAATGCCTAAGAAACGTCGTTCCACACAAAGCAAGATTATCAAAGCTGCGTGGACATTATTTTACAAAAATGGATATGAGCACACCACAGTCGATGAGATCATCGCTGCATCCAAAACTTCGAAAGGAACCTTTTATCATTATTTCAAAGGGAAAGAATCACTGCTTAATACGCTCTCTTACCTTTTCGATGATAAATACGAAGAACTTGCCGGTATCGTCGATCCATCACTCTCCGCTTATGACAAGCTATTGTTCTTCAATCATGAGCTTTTTCATATGATTGAGACGAGTATTGATGTGAACCTGCTCGCGTCCTTATATTCCTCACAGCTTATCACGAAAGATAAACGCTCGCTTTTAGAGGATGATCGTTACTATTTTACATGGCTCACTGAGACAATCAAGGGGGCAATTAAATCCGGAGAGTTTAAGAATACCAGCACACCGCAGGAGCTTCTTAAAATCTATGCGATGTACGAAAGAGCTCTTCTTTATGACTGGGCACTTTGTAAAGGGAAATACTCTCTGACCGAATACAGCGACAAACTTCTGCCGCATGTTCTGGATCAGTTTATAGAAGGCATTTAAAAGAGGCAGCATCGTTATGATGCTGCCCTTTCTTTATTCAATCAAAAAGCACTCCTGTTCAATTCCCTTTCCGGTTTCAATCATTTTATCAATCAGGTTTTGCAGCGCAGGAATCTCGGTCTTCTTAAGTTTCATCATTGTCTCTTTACAAATAGGCTCTGCATAAGAAAAATATTTTTCAAATGTTTCCACATCCATAAGAAGTGGCTGTACTTCCGGAAGTATCTGTTTCTGAATATATTCAAAAATCTTTACTCCACCATAATCCAGATCACCGCTGTGGAAGAATTCAACCTGTTTTCCGTTTAGTGCTCTTCTTAACTTTTTTAAAAATTCTCTGTCCAGCGGCGAGAAATATCCGTGACTGAATACATACAAGGTATCCGGCTTATACGGCATGGCGACATAATTTGCTTTGTTCTCGATCGTAACGATTCTCTTAAGCCCCGGCTGGTCCAATTCAACGACCGCATGTTTCAAGGTCTGACTGTTCAGCACAGTTCCATAAACAAAATCTGACAGATCAACTCTTTTCGCTTCCGATCCTTTCCATATTTTTAGCTTCAAAGGCCCTTTTATCGCCAGTTCCTGCGAATATTCCTCGATCATGAGCTGTTCAAGCACAGTTGCCGAATCCATTTCTTCTGTAATCGAATCGCAGTATTTTCTTGCCACGCCAATTACATGCCTCTCAATTTCGCGTTCAAATACTTTTGAATCTCTCAGATACTGTTTACTGAAAATTCTCTTCAACATCGGTTCTTCCAGATTATCAATCCCACGGAACGCCGCAAGACACAGCTCCAGTTTCTCGACATCCTTCGGAAATTCTCCCTTTCCGAGGCGTGCTCTCAGGCTTTCAAAATACTGTTCGATCCACTCCTTCTGAAATCCTTCCGACAGTTCTTCCTCGATCTTTCTGGTGTAATAATTAACCCTTGCCTGCTTCGGCCAGTACTCTTCTCCACTTTCGCTGTCAGCCAATCTGTAAAACTGCGGAAGCTTCTCCACACGATATGCGATTGTCTCAATATCACTGTCCGGAACTACCCATTTTTTGATTGCGATAAGTCCTGCTATTTCCAGTTTCCTAGCCTCGTCTATCAGTTCCTGTTTGCCACAGATATCATAATCTTCCTGCGTAATTTTGAGCGTTCTTCCACCGGTTGCTCCCTCACGCCAGTCACGACTGCTGTGTTCACATTTTTCAATAATCTTTTTTACAAGATACATATCCGTTTCCCCTTTATTCTTCTACATCCGCAAGCTGCGAAAATTCTGCTTTCTCAAATTCCTGAATCGAAATATGGCGCTTATTCGGATTTGCGTAGACAAATGTTTTATCCACATTTTCCAGATAATTCTGGATCTTATCATTTGTGGCACTGATGATTGCCTGGAAGCCAAGCCCCCGGATAAGAGAAATACAGCTTGCCACCTTTTCCGCATCCATTTTTGAGAATGCCTCGTCCAGCACAACCAAACGAAGTGTCGGCTTTCTATGGACTTTCGGCGACAGATTAATCCGGTAAACCTGTGCAAAGCTGGCAAGAAGTGCTACGTATAGCGGGTTCTGGCCTTCACCACCGGAATTTTTCTTGATCATCTTGCCAAGGCCGATCGTCATGTCCTTTTCCCCCTGCACGATCTGCTGCATGTCAAATGACAGATACGTGCGATAATCCGCATATTTTTCCATATTCTTTCTTGCTTCTTCCAGTTCCTCCCGCGTTGCATTTTCCGGCGGGATGAAAATCTGAATCAGTTCATTCATCATCTCACCGTATTCCTGCTCATGCTCCATCGTAAACATATTGAGCTGATTATCCATCGCATTTCCAAGCTGCGCCGGGTTGATCTGAAGCGCATCATCCATAAACATTTTATAATACTTGCCATCTGCGCCTTTATTTTTCGTTATCACGAACTGATACTTATCTTTTCCGAAATCAAGTCTTCTGATGATCCGGTTCAGTTCATCTCTCCTCTGGTAAGCCTCGCGGATTGCGCTTCTGATTTTGAAAATGAAATCGTCCTTAAAATGTTCAACGGCAGATCTTGCCTGTTCGTTTGCCACTTCACGATATTTTTCCAGATCATCGCATTTCAGACTTTCCAGCAGTGCATCATATTCTTTATTATCTTCTGTACTGGTTGAAAATGTGCGGTTCGGATAGCGGCGGATATAAGTGCTTCTTCGATCCACCAGTTTCCTGTAAGAATCATCCATGATCGTTTTTGCCTTCGCAAAATCCTTGGCCGCACAGCCTTTCAAATACTCATAGTTTGCAGATTTTTTTGAAGACATATACTTCCGGAACTCTTCTTTGAAGGCTTCGTTTTCTGTAAATTCTTTCCTGAGGCTGCCCAGTACTGCCTCTGCATCTACAATCTGTTTCTTCAGGAAGTGTATTTTATCTGTACATTTTTCCACCTGAACCAGCGCACTTTCAGCCTGCTTTTTCTTAACTTCTTTTCTTTGCAGTGCCTCTTCCATCTGCTTCTCAAGCGCATCTACGGAATCTTCTTTCAGTTTCTTCATCTGCTCTATCAATGTCTCTTTCCGTCGTTCTTTTTCCGGAATCAGCTTCGCATCCTGAATCGGTGTTAAATAATCCTCTGCCGGCTGAATCAGGCTCTCCTTTTCAAGAAGTTTCCGGATTTCCCCGGCCTTGTTCTGAAGCGGAATACGCATCTCCTGAAGATGATTGCAATGCTCTTCAAGCTGACGAATCCTCTGCTTCAAACTTGTCTCTCCAATATATGCGCGACGGGTATAGTTCTCCGGATTGATATGCTGCAGACGAAAGCTGTGATACAGCATACAATCCGATGTAATTCCAATCTTCTGTTTCCTGAGTTCCTCTATGTTCTCACACTTCATTACATTGCCAAGGAAGAACTGAATATATGACCTTACATAAGGTTCTTTTGCGATGACTTCTTCTGCCAGTGCTCCCGGACGGGCTTCATGAACCTCTTCCATAACTTTCTCTGTATCCAATACAGCTGCTCGATAGAATTTCTTCTTGTCCATATTCTGGTAAATTTCCATCGCCGTCTTTGCGTAAGATGGGTCAACTACAAGGAGAAGCTTATTATTTCCCAAGTACCCTTCCACGGCATTATGCCATCTCTCATCGCGGATATCCAGAAGATCTGCAAGAATCTTTACAGTTACAAAATTCCCTGTCAGTTTATAAATCTGATTCTGAAGCTCGATCCGGGCTGCTTCAAGCTCCTTTGGATATGCTTTGCGGCCCTGCTTCAGTTCCTTCAATTCTTCTCGGGACTCTTTCTCTTCTTTTTTTATCTTCCGGATTTCTCCATCCGTCTCCCGAAGCTCCTCTTCAAGGCCACTTCGCATCTGCGAAAGGGAATTCTTAAGTCTTTCCATCTCACCGACAGTGATCACTCCGGAAACGAATTTCTCAATATCCCATCTCGTCTGGTTAGAAGTAAGCTCACACTCTTCCCATTCTGCCAGGCGATTTGCTGTCTGCGTCCATCTTGCTTTACTCTTTTCAAGAATCTCAAGTGACTCATTTAAACCGGAAAGCTCTGTCTCCATCGTCCTGTATCCGCTGTTATTTATCTGAAGAAGCAGTTCATCACATTCTTTTTGAAGTGCCTTTTCCTCTTCATCCAGCACATCTTTCTGCCTTTGTAACTCCTTTGCTTCCTCCATAGTGTTTTGTATACGGTCATGCTTTTCCTGAATTTCGGCTTCCTGCCGCATCATTTCCAAACGCCGAATCTGATATTCTCCAAACTCTACCTGCGACCTTTTCGCATCAAAATCCCGATAGTCCTCTCCGATTTCGTCAAGGCATGTAATCTCCGCCATCGTTTCCTCAATACGGTTCCTCATCCTTCCGTACTGCATGACGCTTTCCTGAAGTTCCTCGATATGAATATCCTGCTCCATGCAAATATATTCTTTTACAAAATCTTCCAGTTTAATGTTCATCTTAAACGGAATCGCCCGTTTGAAAAGTCTCGGGAATTTATCCATATCCAGACCGCCTAAATAAATATCATAAAGCTGTCTTCGAAATCTCTCATTGCTTGGCCCGCAGTAGAAACCTTCAGCCGGAAATGTCCTTTGCAGATACTCTCTTACTTCCACCGTTGTAAGACACCTTCTGTCCGCCCGATAATGATTCTCCAGAAGTCCTCCCGTGTGCCAGAAAAATAATCTTCCGATCTCATTAGTCGCCGTATCCACATCGAATACTACTCCGACGCACTGCTTTTCCCTTGTATCTGTCTGTTCCAATTCCAAAACGATCGTACTGGAAAAGTTTGAATTTCTCAGATACTGGGCTTCGTTATTTTCACTGATATTCACCATACCACGCAGATATTCAATCAGTGAACGGTCCGAATCATCCGCTGCCGCTTTATTAAAAAAACCTCTTCCATCCGTATTGGCATAAAGCACGATCTGCAGAGCATCAATCACGGTAGATTTTCCACTGCCCGAATGTCCGGTAAAGAAATTGATTCCCTCACTTAGTGACAATATCTTTCTGTCTATATAATGCCAGTTATTCAGACATATCTTCGAGAGTGCCTTGTACGGCTGCTGTTTCTCCATCTTCTCCAATGTGCTCCTCCTCACTGAACGTTTCCAATAATTCTTTGATATCATCCCCCATCAGCACCGCATGAATACTCGGGTAAATGACAAGCCTTGTGCTCTCATTTAACTCCTCCAGAACATCCAGAGGTTCGATCAGCTGATACTTCTTCAAAAGCGCGATCGTACGCCTCATCTCTGTCGGCGAAGGCATCCCCGGAAGCACCCTGAAATCTCCCGCCTTTCCGTTCACCGCTCCAAGTGTCGTCACAATCTGGCTGCTGGTTGATACATTCTGCATCTGTTCATCATAGATCAGTTTCAATACGAGTATGTAAATCGTCGCAAGACGCGGAAGCTTTTCTCCCCATAAGGTTTCACCCTGAATGTAGATAAGTCCCATATTCAGGTTCTCGTAAAGCGTAATTCCCGCTATGCCAAAATATTCCTTCAAAAATGCCAGATGCTTCATGGCGATCCGGTAATCCCGTCCGTACTGAAGCCGTCCTGTTCTTTTATCAAATTTGCGTTCCAAGAGAAACGTCTGCCGAAACAAGGTCTGGATCACTTCCGTAATTTCGTCCTGTTCCTCCTGTGAAAGCTTTTCAAAATATTCTATCATCTATTTCTCCATCCTGCTGCATTATTAGCTTCCCTACAAACGACGTCTTACAAATCTAAGCGCCGGGTAACGATATCCTTTCTTCTCGACCATCGCAGCATCTTCTTCTAAAACCATATATTTACTGTTCCTTCTGGTACTGAGATCATAGGCAAGAATCAGCTTTTCAAACTCTTCTTCACTGTCTAACGAGAGATCTGCCACATCCATCACTTCATCCTGCATATGGTTTTCTATAAAGTCTTCGATCTGCTTTCTGCTATAACGATGCTGAATCTTATTCAGCTTCAGTACATCCTCTTTATCTAAATCCTCCGTCGTTTCCTCCGGCTGCATCTGGCTGATGAAATCCTTTCTTCCCTTTCGCCTCTTGTAAAGCGATTTTTCAGAAACTATTTCCAGAAGAGAAAGATTCATCTTCTCTCCTGTCTTCATCACAAGCTCCTCGTAATCTTCGGCTCCACTCATCCGATTAAGAAGCTGCACCACAAGCCCCTTCGTATCCGTCTCACCACTTAGCAGGTAATTCAGCCGGCTTACCGTTGCCCGTACATACTTGGTGTGCTCCTTATCCATATTGGAAATCCTGTGCTCTATATCGTCAAAACCTCTCTCAATCTGATCCAGCAGTTCCAGTACATCCTCTTTAGTATCTCCCATCGCTTTCGATCTGGCCCTGACCGTCTCGATCCATGCGTCATCCTCTCTCATCTCACGGAGACATTTCTTAATATCCATTTTGTAAATGTAAAAATTATCCGAAGTTTTCAAAATGTGATACTTCCGACGCACGATTTCTTCTACATACCCATCCAGATGCTCTTTCAAAAGATCTCCATAAAAACGCTGATCCAAAAGTCTTGCAAAAAACTTATCCATATTATGGAGCATATCCTGAAGCGCTTTATTCAGACGTCGGGTATTAATAAGTGCCGTACGAAGCATATTCAGATTCACCCTGGAATCATTTTTAAAAGAAAAAAGCGTCGCATAGACATTCTGAATATAGATCTCCGTCTCTTCCATGTCCTCCGAACTCAGACGTTCAAACGCATCGATAAATATCGCCGAATAATCCGGAATCACGATATTCGTTGCCAATGTATTATACTCTTCTATTCTTTTCAGCCATCCGTTCCTTATAAGCCAGTTCAGGATCCGAAGAGCCGGCATCTCCAGCATATCGAATTCCGTCTCATTTTCCTCGCGCGCCAGACGGATCTGCTTCTTCGCATACATGTCCCCCAGAACCTGAACGCACACCTCTTTTGTAAGAAAATAATTGCTGTACTGATATTCTTCATTGATAACCAGAAGGGCTTCGATATAAGTCTCCCGGTTCACTGAACGAAACAGGCTCCAGAATGTATCCGGAATCTCAAAACGTAACTGCATGTCCGCACTCCAATCAAATAAATGTTCTATTTCATTTTACCACATCTCGTTTCTCAGTACCACTTTTTTGGTACATCCGTTCAAAAAAAGGCTGCGCTTTTCTCGCGCAGCCTTCCTTTATACCATGCATTCATGCATCTCTTCTTCTTCGATTCCCACACTTGCCATAATTTCTTTCAGAGCATCTCTATGCTCCAGTCCGGCACACCATGCAAGTCCGCAGCCTGCCGAAATCTCTCTCGGTACCGGAATCAGTCTTCCGTCAGCTTCCTTTGCCTTACATGCTTTCTCCATCGCCATCGCATCGGCTGTTGTGTGGAATGTTACGACCAGTTTTAACTCTTTCTTTCTCATTATTCAATCACAATTTCGAATTCGGAGCCTTTCTCTGTCGTTGTTGCTTTCTTTCCATGGTCCTTCGCAAATTTCTCTACGTTTGTTCGCTGATGTGGTTCACTAACCAACACTTTGATCGGACCCTTTGCACTCTTTAATGCTTCCGCTGTCATCATAAGCGGTTCCGGGCAGGAAAGTCCTCTTGCATCTACTTCCTTCATATTATTTTACCTTCTTTCTTAGAATAGCATATTATTTTCTTAATATCTACCCTTCTTCTTTATTTTGTCTTTGCCGATTCTCTCTTGTTTGTGAATGCAATCACAAAACAGATGATAATACAGATAATACAAGCTACTTTACCGTTTGTTGTAACAGCTCCTGCTACCAGTTCTTTTGTCTCTGCATTCATAGATGTTCCGCTTGATGCAAGTCCAAAGTTATGGCAAAGTGCTGCCCCGAAGAACAATCCAAGAACGGTAACTGCTGCATCAGAAGAACCCTGTCCTGCAAGGATCAGCTGACGAAGCGGGCATCCGCCTGCAAGTACTGCAGCAAATCCTACGGCATACATACCAAGAATATTCCACAGATGCTGTGAATGAGCGATAATTCCAGGTGTATTAAATCCAAGTACAAATCTTCCTGTTGCTACATTGAAGATCAGCATTACTACAAATAAACTACCGATTACTGTAAACAGGTCAAAGTTCTTCATAAGTACGATATCACGGATACTGCCAGCGAAGCACATTCTTGATTTCTGTGCAACTGCTCCGAAAATAAGTCCGCCGATCAAAGATAAAATAAGCGGTGCATGAATGCTTCCCGGTCCTGCCTCACTTGCTTTAAGAAGTGATGTGCAGGTTGCAAGGATCAGGATTCCAACCATAATAGCCGGCAGAACTGCTCCACTTGCTTTGTTCGTCTCGTGTGAACGTCCAAGACTGAAACCTTTCTTAAGTGCAAATGCACCTGTAGATACACCAAGTACAAATCCAATCAGCGCTACCCATGCGTTCAGATCACCTGCTGACATACGAATGATCATACGAAGCGGGCATCCCAGGAAAATCAGGGATCCGATCATGATGATCACTCCAAGTACGAAACGGATCATCGGAGATGAGCCTGCTGTAGAACGATATTCTTTCGTCGCAACGGAGATAATAAATGCTCCAAGCACCAGTCCGATAATTTCCGGTCTTGCGTACTGTACTACTTCTGCCTGATGCATTCCCAGTGAACCTGCCATATCACGCACGAAACAGGCAATACAAAATGCCATATTTGCCGGGTTTCCGAAAAATGCAAGACAAGCCGCTACAAGTCCGCAGATTACACCCGCAATCGCGAGTTTTTTCTTTGAATCAGATAAATTCATGTTCCTTCCTCCTTATGCCTTTACTCTCTTCCTCAGAGTTACTCTTCGGCAGCTAATTCTCTGACTGCCGAAATGGCTGTATTTAATTCTTCATCCGTGTTGTAATGTGAGAAACTGAATCTCACAGCTCCCTGCTCTACTGTCCCCAGAGCTTCGTGCATAAGCGGTGCACAATGCCCTCCGGCTCTTGTAGATATTCCATATGTCATAAGGAGCTCATCGCTCACTTCAGAAGAATCATAATCTCCGATATTCAGTGTCACGATCGCGCATCGCTCACGTGAACTGAAATCTCCATAAATCTTTACCCCAGGAACATCTTTGACCCCTTCGTAAAATCTCCACATCAGTTCCTGCTCTCTCTTTCTGATATGATCAATCCCTGTATCCATTAAATATTCCAGGGCTGCATCGAGGCCCGCAATTCCATGCCCGTTCAGTGTTCCTGCCTCCAATGCTGTCGGCATCTGGGTTGGGTGCTTCTTGCTGTATGTCTGCACACCACTGCCTCCGCAAAGAAGTGGGCGAACCTGAAGTCCTTCCCTTACATATATTCCACCGGTTCCCTGCGGTCCCAGAAGTCCTTTATGGCCAGTGAAACACAAAATATCAATCTTCATTTCCTGTACATCGATTGAAAATACTCCCGCTGTCTGCGAAGCATCCACAATAAAAATCAGCCCATGCTTTTTCGCAATTTCTCCCACTCTTTTCACATCTACCAGATTACCGGTAAGGTTCGAACCGTGCGTACATACGATTGCTTTGGTATTCTCCTGAATTGCTCCCTCAAAATCTTCATAGTCCAAAGTTCCCTCGGGGCTGCTTTTGAGGATCGTAAGTTCTACTCCTTTTTCCTGCATTTCATACAATGGTCTAAGCACAGAGTTATGCTCCAGCATCGTTGTAATTACATGATCTCCCGGATCCAACACACCTTTAATCGCAATATTAAGGCTCTCTGTTGAATTCATCGTAAATGCAATCTGCTTCGGGTTTTCTGCATGAAAAAGACATGCCAGCTTCTCTCTGGCATCATAAATCGTTCTTGCCGCTCCAAGCGATGCCTCATTTGCACCTCTGCCCGCATTCCCCATTGAGCACATAGCTGCTGATACCGCATCAATCACCTGCTGCGGTTTCTGCATCGTCGTAGCTGCATTATCCATATATATCATTTGTCATCCTCCAATTCCATGTAAAAGTACATTAGCATTTCCCTTTTGTACTTTTATCCGTACAATCCAACTATCTCTAGTATAGCTTCTATTCTCCTTTTCGTCTAATCGAAAAACGCAATAAACAAGCCTATTTATAGTTTCTGTCTATAAATAGGCTTTTGTTTTATACACCATACATTTCTTTGACAACTTTAATAAATCTTTCAGCTGAATTTGTCAACTGATAATTCTTGTTATATACCAGATTCAGATCTCTTCCACCGTCACTGCTGGATAATGGGAAATCCAGAACCTGACCGGATGCAATCACATCCTGTACTGCCAGTCTCGAAATCATCGTGATTCCGATACCGCCCTTTACAGATTTCTTAATTGCCTCCGAATTTTCAATGCTTGCCACCACATTCAGCTTTTCCACATCAATTCCGGCACGCCTGATCTGCTTTTCCGCCTCTTTACGCGTTCCGGAACCTTCTTCTCTCATGATGATCGCCTCATGTTCAATCCAGCGGATTGAGGTTTCCTTCTCTTTAATCTTCTGGTATTTCTCTGTATTCGGCATAATAATTACCAGATCGTCCTTATAAAATGGTATGTATTTACAATATTTCTTTTCCAACACTGTTCCGGTGAAACCAATATCCACAACATGTCCTGCTACCTTTTCTACAACTTTTGCGCTGTCTGTCTCCATCACGCGAAACTGCTCTTTCGGATATCTGGAACTGAATTCTGCCAGAATATCCGGCAAAAGATATTGTGCAGGAATCGTCGATGTAGCAATCGTAATACACTCCACGTCCTTTTTCGCATCTGTCGAAAATACATCTGTAATCTTGTTCTGTAATTCTACCATTTGACGGGCATATTCATAAAGTATTTTTCCCTGCTCAGACAGGCAGACCTCTTTCGTGTTTCTGACAAATAGTCGGACATTTAATTCTCTTTCCAGTGAGGAAATGTGTGCGCTGATGGTAGGCTGAGTTAAAAACAGGGCTTTTGCCGCCTTTGAGAAGCTGCCTCCCTCCGCCACCTTCACAAATGCCTCCAGTTGTTTTAAATTCATAAGTATGCAACCCTTTCACTCTCTGCTCCGGTTTTCTTAGTCACCTTAATACTGTCCATATATTCTAGAATCGGCTTGGCACTCTTACGGCTGGTTGAAAACATGTCTCTCACCTGCGCAATCGTAATGACATCTTCCCCTTCCAAGTGTTTCCTAATCTTTTCCTCTGCGGCATCCATCAGATGCTTCATCGTAAACATTTCTTCATTAATACGCACAGCCTGTCCTTCATCTACCAATAACAGAAGCACGTCTTCTGCCGTCGCCCTCGGAATATTTCCAAGATCGATTTCCGAGAAACGAACGAAATCATATCCTGCTCTTTCGAATGCACCGGTAAGTGTCTTTTCCGTTTTCAGGAACATCTCATCTCTTGGCACGGTAAAATCAGCCAGATGCAAGTATTCATCTCTGCGTCCGATCTTCTCTTCTGCCACAAGCTGTTCTATATATGCATCAAATACGATTGGTTTTACTTTCTTAAGATACGTATTGTGAATCTCTGCTTTCTTCATACCGTAACGATACGGATATTTCTTGTGATAAGCCTCCAAAGCCTCCAGCACTTTCTGGCGAAGCACGAACTCACTGTCCCTATGCCACAGATAAACATCCTTTTTCATCTGGAACACCCGTACAACACCTTCTGCTTTCAATTCCTCCAGATATCCCTGAAGTTCATCAACTGAATGTGCCATGATTTTCGCAAGTTCTGTCATCGTAATCATGGTATCTGCATGTTCTTTAATGTGCAGTTCCATGACATCCGCAAGGGAACCGGATTCTTTCTTTTTCAGTTCCTCGATCGTTTTCTCGTCAAATCGTCTCTTTCTGGTTGGATTCGGTTCCAGAACCACACCTCCTCCAATGGTTTCCATCGGAGAATAAAAACGTACAACAAAACGATCGCCTCTTTTCAGTGCAATCTCTTCTTCCAGTCTCAGTTGCACCAGTCCGCTTTCTCCCGGTCCGATTTCTTCTTTATCGAGAAGCACCGCACGGCAGAGGATCTCACTGGTTCCTGTATATAAATGCAGTCTCTCATGATTGGTAACAATTCTCATGGAATCCGGAAGTACAGATAATTTCACATCCAGAAGATCAGTATTCTTCATACTGTTCTTCGGAGCAAGAACACAGCCCCTGTGAATCTCTTTCTTCTTAACGTTAGAAAGATTGATTGCTACTCGCTGTCCTGCATAACACTTCTCTTTATCCTGTCCATGCACCTGTATGCTTCGAATCTTGCACTCCTTACCGATTGGGTACATTTCCAATACATCTTCTTTGGAGATCGTTCCCGAAATCAGCGTTCCTGTAATGATCGTGCCAAAGCCTGACAGGGTAAATACACGGTCGATGGGGAGTCTCGGAATGGTCTGCGTATCTTTTTCTTCTACTTCATCCTCCATAACCCGGATAATCGTGTCTGTCAGTTCCTCCAGTCCCTGGCCTGTCGCTGCAGAAACGCGCACCACCGGGGCATTTTCCAGAAACGTTCCTTTTAATTCTTCCTGGATTTCTTCTTCTACAAGTTCCAGCCACTCTTCATCCACAAGATCACACTTATTGATGACAAGAATACTCTTCTTGATTCCAAGAAGTCCAAGAATATCCATATGTTCCCGCGTCTGAGGCATGATTCCTTCATCCGCTGCCACAACCAGCATAACAAGATCCATGCCTACGACTCCGGCAACCATGTTGTTAATAAATTTCTCATGTCCCGGGACATCGATGATTCCCACCCGGTCACCATTTTTCAGATCGAACCAGGTAAATCCAAGGTCAATCGTAATCCCGCGCCGCTGTTCCTCTTCCCAGCGGTCTGTATTTCTCCCGGTCAGAGCTTTGATCAAAGTTGTCTTACCGTGGTCGATATGACCTGCGGTTCCTATGATGATATTTTTCATAGCAGCTCTCCCAGCATCTCTGTAATTTTCTTAAACCAACGTGTTTCTATTGTTCTCACATCCAGATAGATCATATCATTCGCCGTTCTTGGAATGATCGGAACTTCCAGATGTCTCATTTTCTCTTCCAGCTGCGGTACACTGATCTTTTCCGGCTTAATCGTAACAGCCATACTTGGGATTCTCTCAAGCGGAAGAGAACCTCCTCCGATCTGTGACTCGCATTTCTCAAGGCCAAACTTCGCAGCAAGATCTGCTCTGTTTAACATTCTCTTCAGATTCTGTGCACGATGTGCCACAGCTTCTTCCTTCTCAGTGATCATGCGGAGTACCGGAATGTTCTGGATAGCCTTTTCTTCCGATAAATATTCCTGAAGAACAAGTTCCAGTGCCGTTGCCGTAAATTTATCAATACGGAGTGCACGTGTCAGCTGGTTCTTCTTCATCATATCAATATATTTCTTCTTACCGATGATAATTCCCGCCTGTGGTCCTCCAAGAAGCTTATCCCCACTGAAACATACCACATCCGCACCTTTACGGATAGAATCCTGTACTGTAGGTTCATAGGTGAGACCATATTTGCTCAAGTCAATCAGGACACCGCTGCCCAAATCCTCGATGATTGGAAGATCATGTTCCTTTGCAAGCGGTACCAGATCATCAATCGTAACCGTGTCGGTAAAGCCTACGATACGGTAATTGCTGGTATGTACCTTTAAGAGTGCCTTTGTATTCTCGGTAATTGCCTCTTCATAATCAGAATAATGTGTCTTATTCGTCGTCCCTACTTCTACCAAAGATGCTCCGCTTTGCTCCATTACATCCGGAATGCGGAACTTTCCGCCGATTTCCACCAGCTCACCTCTGGATACAACAACCTCACCGCCTTTTGCCATTGAACTTAAAATCAGCATCACGGCAGCTGCATTATTATTGACGGCCATCGCCGCCTCAGCTCCTGTCAGCTTGCACAGAAGCTTTTCAAAATGAGAGTATCTCTCTCCTCTCTTTCCGGCTTCCAGATTATATTCCAGATTCGAATAGCCGGTCACAATATCAGCCAGCTTTGCCACATGCTCCTGACTAATAGGCGCACGTCCCAGATTGGTATGAAGAATCGTACCTGTTCCGTTGATCACCATGCGCATATTCGGCGTGTGGAGCTTCTCCACATGCTTCACGATTGCCTGCGGCAGATTCTGAATCTGCTGCATTGCTTTCTCTTCTTCTTCACATCCCCCGATAAATGCTCTGAGGGATTCCATCTCCTCCCGGATGGCTTCCATGACAGTTTCTCTGCCGTACTGCTCGATCATGAGCTGGATTATTTCCATTTCCAAAAGCACATCCACTTTCGGAATGCTTCGGTATAACTGATTCTTATTCATCTTCTTCCACTTCCAATTTCAAATTTTCCAGACATCGCCCGGCAAGGTTCTGCCGGGCGTGATTGTTACTCCTATGTAAATGCGTTCAGACCTTAGTGAAGTCTGATCAGCTTGTCACTCTTTTCTTCCACGGTTCCGATAATCGAAACCTTCGTCTCCATATGCTTCTTCTCAAATGTTTCCATAATCGCTTCCACATACTGTGGTTCTACGCTGAGAAGGAGCCCGCCGGATGTCTGTGGATCATAAAGCAGATCAATAAAATGCTCTTCCACATTCCCCATATCAACTTTCATCTGGGAATATCCACGGTTCTTATATGCTCCTGCGGGAACCAGGCCCATCTTCGCATAGGCGATCGCCTCATCAAAATAGGCGATATCGTGAACGTTCAGATTAAACGTCACTTCACTGGCCTCTGCCATCTCCACGCAGTGTCCCAAAAGACCGAATCCCGTGATATCTGTACATGCATTTACCGGATACCCGTCTACAACTTCTTTGGCTTTCTTATTCAGCGAAGACATAACAAGTTCCACTTCGCGGATAGCCTTGTCAGAAGCCATCTGAGCTTTGATCGCCGTATTGACGATTCCGCTGCCGACCTGTTTGGTAAGAATCAAAACATCTCCCGGTTTGCATCCATAATTCTTGAAAATTCGCTGCGGATGCACAAAGCCTGATACACAAAGGCCATACTGAGGTTCGTCATTCTGAATCGTATGACCTCCCACAAGAACAGCACCTGCTTCTTTTACTTTGTCAGCTCCGCCTGCCAGGATATCCCCTAAAATAGACGGATCAAGGCAATTCGGGAAACCAACAATATTCAGAGCCACTTTCGGCTCTCCTCCCATAGCGTATACGTCGCTGAGAGAGTTAGCAGCTGCGATCTGTCCAAACATGTACGGATCGTCAACGATCGGTGTAAAGAAATCCACCGTCTGAATCATTGCGATTTCATCTGTCACTTTGTAGATTGCCGCATCATCAGATGTCTCGATTCCAACCAGAAGGTTGTCGTCGTGAAACTTCGGAAGCTTACCCAGAACCTGGGCAAGGGTCTCCGGACCTATTTTAGCGGCTCATCCCGCAGTTTTTGCCAATTGCGTCAATTTGATATCCTTACTCATTTTCCCATTCTCCTAAAAAATTCTATTATGCCGTAAATCACTTCTATGGTCTGATGATTCTTCCGGCCTCAGCCATAGCTTCTACGATCGCATACATATTGGTCACAGAGCCAACAGCCAGTTTCTCTTTCAAATGGTAATAATCCAGACATGTACCACAGGTCAGGATCTCTACTCCCTGTGCCTCAAGAGACTTTAAGTCTTCCAACGAATCAGAACCTTCTGCCGTCAATGTAGCACCGCCATTGTAGAACAGCATCTTCTTCGGCAATGTATCAAGCTGGGTTACTGCGAAAATGAAGCCCTTGATCAGCACTTTGCCAAGTTCATCATTGCCGGTTCCCATACGGTCAGAAGAAACAACCACGATCGTGTCGCCCTTTCTGTCCGGTGTGCAGACAGCTTCTTCAGCCTCTGCCCCTGCCGGTGCTCCCTGCATCTTGATCGTAACCTTGAATTCTTTTTCTCCAAGCTTCTCAGAGCTTACTTCTCCGCCCTGTGCAGCTGCCATCTTCGTTA
>JAXFTO010000011.1:0-42514 GCA_034176745.1 Bariatricus sp.
GATTTCGAAGAATATACGTTCGGCGAATGGTTTGAAATATGGATGAAACTGTATTTAGTGGGTACCTTGAAGGCTACAACAATCCGCAATTATCGGGATGCATTTAAGCGGGTCAGTTCTATTTCTAATGAGAAATTAAATCAGATCACTTCAAATCACATTCAGTATGTCATAAATGAATTATATCGGCAAGGGTATGCGAAGTCTACCATAAGAAGTACTTATGGAATGCTGATAAGCTGCTTTAAGCGTGCTGTAAGTTCAAGAATCATTTTATATAATCCTTGTGACGGTGTTGTAATAACAGAAAAAAAAGATTTTACACCCAAAAAGAAGGAGGATATTGAAATGAAAAAACGAATTTCTGACGAGAAATTAACATTATTTTTTGAGCTGGCTAGAGGAACGCGCTATGTTGAGTTTTTTTATATCTTATTACATACAGGAATGCGTGTCGGAGAAGCCTGTGCATTGGAATGGAAAGACATTGATACGAAAAAGAAATGTATCCATGTTTATAAAACGATCAATACTACGATGATTTATTATGACCAGGACGGAAATAAATTAGTAAATCCATACAATACGCACCAGATCACAACTCCGAAACGTGAAGCCAGTAATCGTGTTATTCCAATTACAGATTCTGTAATTGAAGCATTTCAAACCTGGAGAAAAAAGCAGAAGAATGATCAAAATACCAAAGGAGAAGATTGGGGAAAGAACAATGCGTTACTTGGGAAATACCCCGGTTTGGTTTTCACTACATCAACCGGTAATTGTTGCCTTCCGTCCACGGTCATCCATGAATGTAAACGGCTCACGTTAAGGATGAATCATGTGTTAAAAAAGAAATCTGAAGCTGAAGGCTGTCCATACAAAGAAGCGCACATTTATCCTCATGCATTCCGCCATACATTTACAACCCGATGCTACGAGGCAGGCATGAATCCTGGATCCATTATGTTAATCATTGGACATGCAAATTTGTCCATGACGGAATACTATACGCATCCCGGAGATGCGTTTATCAAAAAAGAATTTGAAAAATATAAAGAAAGTCAAAACGAAGGGAAACAAGCGGGGGAAACGGATATGCAGAGAAATGTATAACTATACATAGTATTGCATAATCATACATGATAAAAACTATGAGAATTTGGATTGACGGCTCCAGTTACATCTGAAACACCCCTAATTCAATCCAGAAAAAAGAAATCAAAGAACGCAAAAAAAATGGAAAAAAATTTGTAAGTCAAAATAAAGGAAAAAATGTACTGGGAAAAGAGAATGCATAAATATACGATTTTAGGCATATTTATGCAGGGAAGGACTTTATGAAATGATGATAGATAATCAAAACCGTGTACAAAACCGTGTACGGAGCAGTGCTGAAGGCCCGGAACCCCTTGAAAATAGGGGGGGTTCGCGTAATACTACAGCATTAACACCCATGATGCAGCAATACATGAAAACGAAAGAGGAGTACCCCGACTGTATACTCTTCTATAGATTAGGTGATTTCTATGAGATGTTTTTTGATGATGCCTTGACAGCATCCAAAGAATTAGAAATAACACTTACAGGAAAGAACTGTGGTCTGGAGGAAAGGGCTCCGATGTGCGGAGTCCCTTATCATGCTGTGGACAGTTATCTGAACCGGCTGGTATCAAAAGGATACAAAGTGGCGATTTGTGAACAGATAGAAGACCCGAAGCTGGCGAAGGGCCTTGTGAAGCGTGACGTTGTAAGAATTGTCACCCCGGGTACAAATCTCGACACCCAGGCTCTTGATGAGACGAAAAATAATTATATTATGTGTATCGTATATATCGGTGACCGCTTTGGATTATCGGTTGCGGACGTCACGACGGGAGAATATATGGTGACGGAGTTGGAAACTTCCGGTAAGCTTCAGGATGAGCTGACGAAGTTCATGCCGTCGGAGATCATTTGCAATGAAGCATTCTATGTAAGCGGAATGGATCTGGATGATCTGAAGAACCGGCTTGGAATTACAATCTACTCATTGGATTCCTGGTATTTTGATGATGCACTCTGCCGTCAGACGTTGATGGAGCATTTTAAAGTGAAATCGCTTCAGGGACTTGGTCTTGAGGATTACGATTGCGGAATTATTGCATCAGGAGCGCTTCTGAAGTACCTGGAAGAGACGCAGAAAAATTCACTTTCGCATTTGAGTCGGCTTACAAGTTATACAACGGGGAATTTCATGGTGCTGGACAGCTCCACCAGGAGAAATCTGGAACTGGTTGAGACACTTCGGGAGAAACAGAAAAGAGGATCACTTCTCTGGGTGCTTGATAAGACGAAAACGGCAATGGGAGCCCGCACTCTGCGGAAATATGTGGAGCAGCCACTGATTGATAAGGATTCCATTATGAAGCGTCTGGATGCGGTAGGAGAACTGAAAAATAATGCAATCTGCAGGGAAGAGATACGGGAATATTTAAGTCCGGTATATGATCTGGAACGACTGGTTGGAAAGATTACCTATCAGTCCGCGAATCCAAGAGATTTGATCGCGTTTCAGAGCTCCCTTTCCATGCTCCCGCCGATCAAATATATATTAGAAGAAATGCAGTCGGATTTATTGCAGGAAATCTATGAAGAACTGGATCCGTTGGAAGAGCTCTGCAGCTTGGTACAGGAAGCAATCACGGAGGAGCCCCCTCTTGCGATGAAAGAAGGCGGAATTATCCGGGAAGGCTATAATGAAGAGGTAGACAGGCTTAGAAGCGCGAAATCCGACGGAAAGACCTGGCTTGCCGAACTGGAGACGAAGGAGCGGGAAAAGACAGGAATCAAGAACCTGAGAATCCGTTATAATAAGGTGTTTGGATATTACCTGGAAGTGACGAATTCCTTTAAAGAACTGGTTCCTGACTATTATGTACGAAAGCAGACGCTTGCAAATGCAGAGCGATACATCATTCCGGAACTTAAGGAACTGGAGGATACCATTCTTGGGGCAGAGGACAGGCTTTGCGCGCTGGAATACGAGCTATATTGCGAAGTGAGAAATAAAATCGCGGCAGAGATTGTGCGAATTCAGGCAACGGCAAAAGCAGTAGCAAAACTGGACGTGATCGCTTCTCTTGCACTTGTCGCGGAGAGAAATAACTATGTTCGTCCAAAAATCAACGAAAAAGGTGTGATCGATATCAAAGATGGACGCCATCCTGTGGTTGAAAAAATGATTCCGAATGATATGTTTATCTGTAACGATACATATCTTGATGATAAAAAGAAACGGATTTCCATCATAACCGGGCCGAATATGGCCGGAAAATCCACCTATATGCGTCAGACCGCGCTGATTGTGCTGATGGCACAGATTGGTTCCTTTGTACCGGCATCGTCCGCGAATATCGGTCTTGTGGACCGTATTTTCACTCGTGTAGGTGCATCGGACGATCTGGCATCCGGACAGAGTACTTTCATGGTCGAAATGAATGAAGTAGCGAATATCCTGAGAAATGCCACCAGCAAGAGCCTTCTGATCCTGGATGAGATTGGAAGAGGAACCAGTACTTTCGACGGACTCAGCATTGCATGGGCGGTTGTGGAGCATATCAGCAACAGCCGTCTTCTTGGCGCAAAGACGTTGTTTGCAACGCATTATCACGAGCTTACCGAGCTGGAAGGCAAGATTGATAACGTAAATAATTATTGTATTGCAGTAAAAGAAAAGGGAGACGACATCGTTTTCCTGCGTAAAATCGTAAAAGGTGGTGCAGATAAGAGTTACGGTATTCAGGTCGCAAAGCTTGCCGGTGTGCCGGACTCGGTCATTAATCGCGCGAAAGAGATTGTGGAAGAGCTGGTAAATGCAGATATTACCGGTCGCGTGAAGGAAATTGCGGTACAGGGGGAAAGCCAGAAGAAGAAACCGCAAAAGAAACTGGATGAAGTGGATATGGCACAGTTTTCACTTTTTGATACTGTAAAGGATGATGATGTCCTTAAGGAATTAAAAGAACTGGATATCAGTCATATGACACCGATCGATGCGATGAATGAACTGTATCAGCTTCAGAACAAGCTGAAGAACAGATGGTAAGAGATACAAACGAAAAAGGAGAAACTTATGCCGCATATAGAATTATTAGATCAGATTACGATTGATAAGATTGCAGCCGGCGAAGTAATTGAACGACCAGCTTCTGTGATTAAGGAGCTGGTCGAAAATGCGATTGACGCAGGTGCTTCGGCGGTAGTAGTAGAGATTGAGGATGGCGGGATTTCTTTTATGCGTATCACCGATAACGGCTGTGGTATTGCAAAAGAAGACGTGAGAAAAGCTTTTTTGCGCCATTCAACGAGTAAAATAAGGAACGCTGAAGATCTGTCCCATATTTCTTCACTTGGATTCCGGGGAGAGGCACTCTCCAGTATTGCAGCGGTTGCGCAGGTGGAGCTTGTTACGAAAACCGCGGATGATATCTTTGGAACCAGATATGTGATAGAAGGCGGACAGGAAAAATCACTGGAAGAAGCCGGGGCGCCAGATGGGACTACCTTTATGGTTCGCCAGTTATTCTATAATACACCGGCAAGAAGAAAATTTTTGAAAACACCTATGACAGAGGCAAGCCATATCAGTGATCTGCTGACACGGCTTGCACTTTCACATCCGGAGGTTTCTTTTCAATTTATCAATAATCACCAGCCGAAAATGCATACCTCCGGAAATGGAAGATTAAAAGATGTAATCTACCATATTTATGGGCGTGAAATCGCCAATAACCTGATTCCTCTTGATTTTAGAAAAGAGAGTATTAAAGTAGAAGGATTTCTTGGCAAACCACTGATATCACGTGGCAACCGGAATTTTGAAAACTATTTTATAAATGGACGTTATATACGCAGCAACATTCTTTCGAAAGGAATAGAAGATGCTTATAAGGATTTCACGATGCAGCACAAATATCCGTTCGTCGCATTTCATATCGAGATCGATCAGGAAAAGATTGATGTGAATGTACATCCGACGAAAATGGAATTAAGATTCAGCAATCAACAGGAGGTTTATAATCTGATCTATCAGGCTGTAAATGACGGGCTTCATGAAAAGAGTCTTATACCGGAAGTTGAAGTACCAGAACCCCCAAAAGCAAATCATCCCAATGCTGTAAAGGAAGAGCCGGGGAGAGCCTATGGCAGTCCTGATGGAACGTCAAACTTAAATGTACCGGCAAAAGGGAATTTTGAAATTACGAAAGCATCCCAGCCTCAAAAACAGTCTGAAGATAATGAAGAAAAGAATCTTGACTATTTTATGAAGAAAATGCAGGAGAGGGTAAATGCTTATCACAGACAGATATCCCATGCGGAAGTAAAGAACCGGGATAGCATTTCACCGAAAGCTTTGGAAGCTGATAAGGTGAAAGAGGCAGTGAAAAGACGTCTGGAAAGCGAAAAAACAGAGCGTACTCTGGGAAATAATGGTAAAATAACAGAGTGCACTCCACATAAAACAGAGCGCACTCTGGAAAATAATATATCAATCGGAAATAAAACGGAGTGCGCTCTAAAAAAAGAAGCTAAAAACACACCTGTTTCGATGGAAAATGAAGAAAAAGGTGTGCAGTTGGATCTTTTTGAAGAAAATCTTCTAAAAAAAGAAGTCAGACAGGAATATAAGATCATTGGTCAGGTTTTTGATACTTACTGGCTTGTTCAATTTCAGGATAACCTGTATATAATTGATCAGCATGCGGCACATGAACGAGTTCTTTATGAACGTACACTTGCGGGAATGAAGAATAGGGAGTATACTTCTCAGTACTTAAGCCCGCCGATCATTCTGAGTTTATCCATGCAGGAAATAGATGTGTTGGAAACATATAAGGAAAGATTTACATCTATCGGATTTGAAATTGAACCTTTCGGAGGCGATGAATATGCAGTGCGCGCTGTGCCGGATAACCTGTTCGGAATCGCAAAGAAGGATCTCCTTCTGGAAATGCTGGACAGTCTTTCGGAAGGTCTTGCATCCAATCTGGAACCGTCACTGATCGACGAAAAGGTGGCATCCATGTCGTGCAAAGCTGCTGTAAAAGGAAATTCAAGACTTTCCGCAGCGGAGGTAGATATGCTGATCGGAGAACTTCTGACACTTGATAATCCTTATCATTGCCCGCATGGACGTCCCACGATCATAGCAATGACGAAGAGGGAACTGGAAAAGAAATTTAAACGTATTATTTAACCGGAGGAATCTAAGATGGAAGGAATTTCTATAAAACAGGAACAGAATAATAAACTGCCGCTGATCATTTTGACAGGGCCGACAGCAGTTGGAAAAACGAAAGCTTCCATCGGACTGGCGAAGGCGGTAGGCGGAGAAATTATTTCTGCAGATTCTATGCAGGTTTACCGCCACATGGACATCGGGTCTGCAAAAATCAGAAAAGAAGAGATGGAAGGTGTTTTGCACTATCTGGTTGATGTATTGGAGCCTGATGAAGAATTTAACGTAGCCAGATTTCAGAAGATGGCAAAAGAAGCAATGGAGCAGATTTATCAAAACGGTCATATTCCGATCATCGTAGGTGGAACAGGATTTTATATCCAGGCGCTATTATACGATATTGATTTCTCGAAAGGGGAGGAAGACACTGCCTATCGTAAGGAGCTGGAAGAGTTTGCGAAGGATAATGGGCCGGAGGCTTTGCATGAACGGCTTCGCGAAATAGATCCAAAGTCGGCATTTGACATCCATGCAAATAACGTGAAGCGAGTCATTCGCGCACTGGAATATTATCACCAGACAGGAACCCCAATTTCAAGGCACAATGAAGAGGAAAGACAGAAGGAGTCACCTTATTCTTTTGCTTATTTCGTTCTGAATGATGAAAGAAGCCGTCTTTACGAGAGGATTGACCAAAGAGTGGATGTGATGCTTGATGCGGGTCTTGTTAAAGAAGTAATGGCACTGAAGGAACGAGGATATGACAGGACGATGGTTTCCATGCAGGGGCTTGGATATAAAGAAATACTTGCATATCTGGACGGTGAGTGTACACTGGAAGAGGCGGTATATGTTTTAAAAAGAGATACAAGGCATTTTGCAAAGAGGCAGATTACATGGTTTAAAAGAGAGAGGGATGTGATCTGGATTCGGAAAGATCAGTATGATCATGATGAAAACAGGATTCTGGATGCGATGCTTGAATGCTTAAGAGAAAAGGAGATTATTTGAGATGAGTTTATATAAGGAAACAGAAGCACTTTATAAAGAGATGGGACTTGATGAAAAAGTGCTGAATTATGGACTTACAATTGAAGAAGGTCTGAAGGAAAGATTTGTAGAAATTGATAAGATGGCAGAACTTAATCAGCTTAAGGTGATTCATGCGATGCAGGAAGCGAGAGTTAGTTCTGAATGCTTTCATTATGCATCGGGATACGGGTACAGTGATTTTGGAAGAGATACACTTGAGAAAGTTTATGCAAATGTTTTTCACACAGAGGATGCACTTGTCAGACCGCAGATTACTTGTGGCACCCATGCACTTGCACTTGCCCTTTCGGCAAATTTACGACCGGGAGATGAACTGCTCTCGATTGCCGGAAAGCCGTACGACACATTGGAAGAAGTAATCGGAATCAGACCTTCGACCGGTTCGCTTGCGGAGTACGGAATAACATATAAACAAGTGGACCTGCTGCCGGATGGAAGCTTTGATTACGAAAAAATCCAAGAAGCAATCGGAGAAAAGACAAAGCTTGTAACAATTCAGCGTTCAAAAGGTTATCAGACGAGACCAAGTTTTTCGGTTGACCAGATCGGAGAAGGAATTGCCTTTGTGAAAAAAATCAAACCGGAATTAATCTGTATGGTTGATAATTGCTACGGAGAATTTGTAGAAGCGAAAGAACCAAGTGATGTGGGAGCGGATATGGTCGTAGGTTCCCTTATTAAAAATCCGGGAGGAGGACTTGCTCCGATTGGCGGATATATTGCCGGAAGAAAAGATTTGATCGAACAGTGCGCGTACCGTTTAACATCACCGGGACTTGGGAAAGAAGTGGGAGCATCTCTTGGGGTGATGCAGTCCTTCTATCAGGGACTTTTCCTTGCACCGACTGTTGTTGCGGGAGCATTAAAGGGGGCTGTGTTTGCTGCGAATATTTATGAAAAACTGGGCTATCCTGTGATCCCGAACGGAAGTGAAGACCGTCATGATATTATTCAGGCTGTTACTTTTGGTACCCCGGAAGGTGTGATTGCATTCTGCCAGGGAATCCAGGCCGCTGCACCGGTAGAAAGCTATGTGACGCCGGTTCCGTGGGCAATGCCGGGCTATGACAGCGATGTTATTATGGCTGCAGGTGCTTTTGTTCAGGGCTCCTCTATCGAGCTTAGCGCGGACGGACCGATCAAACCGCCTTACGCAGTATATTTCCAGGGCGGTCTTACATGGGAACATGCAAAATTCGGTATTTTGATGTCACTTCAGAAATTGTATGAACAGGGAATTGTAAAGGAGCTTCCGTAATGGTAAAGAAAGTCCTTATCGTAGGGGCCGGCGCGGCGGGAATGATGGCTGCGATCGCGGCGGCCGAAGATGGAGCGCAGGTAACACTGATCGAGCATAATGACCGCGTGGGGAGAAAGATTCTTTCCACCGGAAACGGCAGATGCAATTATACGAATTTATTTCAGGAACCATCCTGCTATCGAAGCGATGAGGATGGTTTTCCCTGGAAAGTGATTTCCGGATATCCGGCCGAATGGGTTCTGGATAAGTTTGAAGAAATGGGAGTTATGCCCAAAGAAAAAAATGGATATATTTATCCATTTTCAGAGCAGGCGTCTGCAGTCCTTGATGTGCTGCGCATGGAAATCGATCGGCTGAAGATCCAGCTGAACACATCCGTACATGTAACCGAGGTCTTAAAAAAGAAAAAAGGCTTCCTGATCAAGGCAACAAAGGACGGAAAAAGCGAGACTTTTGCAGGTGATTCTGTTGTTTTGGCCTGCGGATCAAAAGCGGCATCAAAGCTTGGAAGTGATGGAAGTGGGTATGATCTTGCGAAGAAATTAGGACATAAGATGGTGCCCGTGGTTCCGGCTCTTGTGCAGTTAAAATGCAAAGAAAGCTTTTATCAGTCACTGGCGGGCATCCGTGTACAAGGGAAAGTGACCCTTATGACAGATGGAAATCCGGCCGGGGAAGATACCGGTGAGATTCAGCTTACAGCTTATGGAATTTCAGGAATACCGGTATTTCAGATCAGCCGAATGGCGGCAAAAGCACTTTACGCCAAAAAGCAGGTGTGGGCAGTGCTTGATTTTATACCTGAGAAAAATACGGAAGAATTTCTTGAACTTCTCAAAAACAGAATCCGGAGGCATCCTGAAAAAGAAATGGATGTGTTCTTTACTGGGATGTTTCATAAAAAATTAGCCGATGTGTTCTTGAAAACGGCAGGAATCAAACGCAATAAGAAGTGCGGGACACTTTCGGCGGAGGAGAAAAGAAGTCTTGTCCTTGCAGTCAAGAATTTCCGTACGGAAATTATCGGAACGAATCCATTTGAACAGGCGCAGGTTGCGGCGGGCGGAGTTTCTACCAGAGAAATCGATGCGGATACCATGGAATCCAGGCTGGTCAAGGGACTTTATTTTGCAGGGGAGTTGATGGACGTGGACGGAATCTGCGGAGGATACAATCTGCACTGGGCCTGGGCAAGCGGGTATCTGGCAGGGAAAGGAGCGGCAAATGCTTAGAATCAGTCAATTAAAACTGAACGTAGGTCATACAGAAAATGAGATGAAGAAGAAAATTCTTCAGACTCTTAGAATAAAAGAACAACAGCTTCTTGATTATTCGATACGGAAAAGATCTCTGGATGCAAGGCATAAACCGGAGCTTTATTATGTATATACCATTGATGCAACTGTGGCTGATGAACAAGGAATCCTGAAGAGGGTTCAGAAAAAGAAGGGAAATACGACGGTAACTCTTTGTAAAGAAGAAGAGTATCGGTTCCCGAGGGACGGCCAGGTTCCGCTAAAAGAACGTCCGGTTGTGGTAGGGTGCGGCCCTGCTGGTATTTTTTGCGCATATTTTCTGGCAAAATACGGGATGCGTCCGATTCTGATCGAGCGCGGATCACCGGTGGAAGAGCGTCAGAAGGACGTAGAACGATTTTGGGAAACAGGCGTACTTATCCCGAATTCCAACGTTCAGTTCGGTGAAGGTGGTGCGGGCGCATTTTCTGACGGAAAACTTAATACACTGGTGAAAGATCCCTGCGGAAGAATCCGTAAAGTTCTGGAAATTTTTGTAGAACATGGTGCACCGGAAGAAATCCTGTATGATGCGAAACCTCATATTGGAACGGATATTTTATGCGACGTGATCCGCAGTATGAGAAATCAGATTTTATCCTGGGGTGGGGAAGTGCATTTTCATACGAAGATGACAGCGCTGATTCTTGATAAAGAAGCTCAGACGCTGAATGGAATACGGATCGAGGTACAGGAAGAAAATGAACGGAAGGAGAAAGAACTAAAGACGCAGATTCTGGTTATGGCACCGGGACACAGTGCGAGAGATACCTTCCGGATGCTTTATGAAATGCATGTTCCGATGGAAGCAAAAGCATTTGCAGTGGGTGTGCGTGCGGAGCATCCGCAGGAACTGATCAATCTTTCGCAGTACGGAAACGGATATCCGAAAGAACTTCCGTCGGCAGCATATAAGCTTACGGCAAAACTGCCTTCCGGTCGAGGAGTGTATTCTTTCTGCATGTGTCCCGGCGGATATGTGGTAAATGCTTCTTCAGAGGAGGGAATGCTTGCGGTAAACGGAATGAGTTACCACGCAAGAGACAGTCATAATGCGAACAGCGCAATTGTGGTGACGGTATCTCCGGAGGATTATGGTTCTTCTCACCCGCTTGCAGGCATTGCGTTCCAGCGAAAACTGGAAAGAGCGGCATTTGAAGCAGGGAAAGGCAGGATTCCTGTGCAGAGATTTGGAGAATTTAAGGAAAACGTAGAAGGAAATGTATCAGAGAAGGATGTACCGGAATCCAGAGGAGAATTTAAAGATTTTTCTCCGTGCATGAAAGGAAAATGGGAAAATGCAGATTTGACACAGATTTTCCCGAAGGAGATATCCAAGTCATTGGCCTCCGGTATTGAAGAATTTGATGCTAAAATACGAGGTTTTTCGCATCCTGATACGATTCTTTCTGCCGTAGAGAGCAGGACGTCTTCCCCAGTTAGAATTCTTCGCGATTCTTCGATGGAAAGCTGTATTTGCGGGCTTTATCCTTGCGGAGAAGGTGCAGGATATGCGGGAGGAATCACTTCGGCTGCGGTAGACGGAATAAAAATCGCGGAAACGATCTGCGGGAAATTTGCATCTTTCGACAAAAGCGAAGACGGTTTAAGAAAAAATTAATGTCTAAAAAGGCTATACACGTTTTTTAAAATATGTTAAAATAATCACAGTTTGTGATTCAAAAAAGAGGAGGAGTACAGATGAAGGGAGCCGGAAGTAAGAATACATGGGCTCTATTTCTGTTTGTTTTAACAGGAATCGTGCTGGGAGGATTTATCGCTTTAGTAACGGCGGATATACCGGCGCTTAGCTGGCTGTCCTATGGACAGACGTTTGGCTTTGACAGCCCGATTGTTCTTAATCTAGGAATGGTTGTAGTTACCTTCGGCCTTAGCATCAAGATAACGATTGCAAGTATTATAGGGGTAATAATTTCCATATTTATCTATCGTTTCTTATAGAATGTCGTAAGGCATTCTTTTACAAGGCAAGAAAGTCTTTTGTGAATTAACAAATCCTGAATAATATGAATCAGAAATTAACTATGAAAGAGATGATAGCTGAAGAACGTCCATATGAGAAATGTGAGCGTTTCGGAGCAGGCAGTCTTACGGATATTGAACTGCTTGCCGTTCTTCTTAGAACAGGTACGAAAGGGGAAAGTTCCCTGGAGGTGGCCAGAAGGCTTTTGTATCCGGATCTTGGAATCTCTGAGAGCGGTGAAACCCATCTGCAGAGCTGGACAAAAGAGGAACTGATGAAAGTACCCGGGATTGGCCGGGTGAAAGCAATACAGATTCTATGTCTGTGTGAGCTTTCGAAGAGGATGGCGCAGCTTTCTGCCGGAAAGGAGCTTGATTTTTCCAAACCGGAAACGATTGCCGGCTACTATATGGAGGATATGCGCCACAGAAAGCAGGAGCATATGAAGCTTTTGATGCTGAATACCCGTTCCAGACTGATTGGCGAAAGTGAAATATCGAAGGGGACGATCAATATGTCGGTCGTGTCTCCAAGGGAGCTTTTCGTGGAAGCACTGATGAAGAATGCGGTATATATCATACTCTTACATAATCATCCAAGCGGAGATCCGTCACCAAGCCGGGCGGATATTCTGGTGACCAGAAGGGTAAAGGAGGCGGGGGATATCCTTGGTATTGAACTCCTTGATCATATTATTATTGGCGATAATTGTTATGTCAGTCTTGCTTCAGAGGGGTATTTGAAGACAGCATGACTGTGAAAGGAATATAGTAAATGGCAAGAAATGTTTACGGTCTTGATCTTGGAACTTACGAGATTAAAGTTTATGATAAGAAAAAAGATACCATATGGAAGGAAAAGAACGTCATCGCGATAGCGAATCAGAAGACGATTTTTGCGGTTGGCGATGAGGCATATGAGATGTATGAGAAGGCACCGTCCAATATTCAGGTTGTATTTCCTATGAAAGAAGGTGTCATCAGCCGTTTTAATGATATGCAGTATCTGCTTCAGAATTTACTGAAGAAAGACCGTCAGTTTGTCAGGGGATCTGAATATCTGATTGCAGTGCCGACGGATGTTACTGAGGTAGAAAAGAGAGCTTTCTTTGATCTTGTAGTGCATTCGACTGCGAGAGCAAGAGAGGTCAATATTGTGGAACGTGGAGTTGCACATTGTATCGGACTCGGAATTGATGTTCAGAATACGAAAGGGGTTATGATTGTTGATTTTGGTGGGGAGACGACCGAGATCTCGATTGTAGCTGCAGGAGGAATGGTTCTTAACAAACTTATCAAAATCGGAGGAAACACCTTTGATAATGCAGTTGCCAATCTGGTACGTCATAATTATGATTTTCTGATCGGACGTCTCACGGCAGAGACACTGAGACGTCGGTTCGGAGTGTTTGGCGGAGATGAGAGTGAATCCATGATAGTTGCCGGCAGGAATCTGGTGACAGGGGTGCCTAAGCAGCAGGAGATTCCGATCAGTCTCGTCCGTGCAGCGATGAAAGAACCTATTTCTGAGTGTATTACACAGATTAATCTTCTGCTTGAGCGAACGCCGCCGGAAGTACTTAGGGCAATCCAGAGTAACGGAATCTTCCTGACGGGAGGACTTTCGTACCTTCCGGGACTTTCAAGGTATATAGAAGGGTCTACCGGCTATCGGGTACATACAGCAATGCATCCGGACATCTGTGCGGTGGAAGGACTTAGTCGCATCATAATGTCGAAGGAACTTAAGAAACACGCATATTCAATGTTAGACGAGAATTATAGGTGGATGAGATAGATGAAAGCTAAAAACCAATTTTCACTTGCAAGTAAATACTGGCTGCTTATTCTGGCGGTGATCTGTATTATTCTTATGGGAATTTCCGGTTTTGCGGATACCGGGAAGGGACCGCTTGCGTATGTTGCGGGATATACGGTGGTACCGATGCAGAAAGGAATCAACCGGGTGGGAACCTGGCTCAATGATATGTCCGATAATTTTACAACGCTGCAGGAGATGCGCGCTGAGAATAAAGAATTAAAGGAGCAGGTTGCGCAGCTCACTATGGAGAATAACCAGCTTCAGCAGAACTCGGCAGAGCTGGAAAGGCTGCAGGATTTGTTTAAAATGCATCAGGACACTGCAGATTATCCGAAAGTTGGTGCGAATGTGATCGCAAGTGAGAACAGCAACTGGTTTTCAAAGTTTACGATTGACAAAGGAAGCAACGATGGAATTGCAGTGGATATGAATGTTCTTTCAGGAGCCGGACTTGTCGGTATTGTAACTGAGGTCGGTCCGAATTACGCGATCGTGAGTTCAATCATAGATGATAAGAATGTGAGCGCCATGATGCTGGAGACCTTTGATAAATGCATTGTCAGCGGTGATCTTAAACTGATCAATGAAGGGGTTATCCGATTTAAACAGCTTGCCAATAATGAGAATGAAGTAAAAATCGGTACACAGGTCGTGACATCTAATATCAGTGATAAATATCTTCAGGGATTACTGATTGGTTATGTTTCTGATGTGACGGTTGATTCCAATAACCTGACAAGATCCGGATATATTATTCCGGCAACGGATTTTCATGAACTGAATGAAGTACTTGTCATTACGACAACGAAGAAAGATTTGATTGATAAGGAGTAGATATGAAAAAAGTAAAACGGATTACAGTATGTGCCGTTATTATCCTTTCGTGCTTCCTTTTAGAGACAACATTGTTTCAGCACCTCGCACTGGCATCGGTCATTCCAAATCTGCTGATCGTAGTCACTTCTTCTTTTGGATTTATGCGCGGTAGAAAGGAAGGATTGCTCATAGGCTTTTTCTGCGGGCTTTTGAATGATATCCTCGGCGCGAACCTGATAGGGTTCTATGCGCTGGTATATATGCTGATTGGATATTGTAATGGATTTTTCCGCAGAGTATTTTACGATGAAGACATCAAACTTCCACTTGCGCTTATCTCGGCAAGTGAACTGGTGTATAGTCTCATCGTATATATTTTCCTTTTTATGCTTAAAAGCGATTTTGACTTTTGGTATTATTTTAATCACATTATCATGCCGGAACTGGTCTATACGATTCTGGTCACACTTGGGCTTTATCAGGTGATCCTTCATATAAACCGGCATCTTGAAGAGGAAGAAAAAAGGAGTGCGAGTAAATTTGTCTAAATTATGGGAACGCCTGAAGGCATGGCTGATCGAGTTAGTTAAATCCAGAGCTTTTGTCGTTATGATCGTGTTTTGTGTAATGTCCGCAATCCTTATACAGCGGGTGTTTTATCTGCAGATCGTAAAGGGGCAGGAGTATCTGGATGACTATAAATTACAAATTCAAAAGACGAAAGAAGTTCAGGGAACAAGAGGCAGGATTCTGGACCGTAATGGTATCGTTCTAGCCGATAATAAGCTTGCCTACTCTGTTACCATCGAAGATAACGGAGATTACAGCAATAGTACAACAGCTGAAAAGAACGAAATTATCAACGAAACTGTTTTGAAAGTAATTGACATTGTAGAATCAAACGGAGACTCTATCATCAATGACTTCAAAATCATTCTGGATGATAATGGAGAATATCAATATACAATGGATGAAGAATCCACGCAGAGACTTCGTTTTCTTGCGGATATTTTCGGATATGCCACAATAGACAAACTCTCTGACGAACAAAAGAACTATACGGCAGATGATATCATTCATTATTTATGTACAGACAGCCGCTATGGATATGGGATAAATCAGGAAGAATTTTCAAAAGAGATGGTTCTTAAAATCGTAAACATCCGCTATGCCATGAGTCTGAACCGTTATCAGAAATATGTTGCCACTACGGTTGCGACGGATGTGAGCGAATCTACAACGGCAGCAATTATGGAGAACATTGATACGCTTCAAGGGGTAAATATTGCGGAAGATTCTTTGCGAGTATATGAGGACAGCAAATATTTTGCGAACATTCTAGGATATACAGGTACAATTTCTCAGGAAGAATATGATGCAATGGATGAAGATACGAAAGAAAAATATTCTCTGACGGACATTATCGGAAAAGCAGGCCTTGAACAGGTTTTGGATGAGACCCTGCAGGGACCGAAAGGTGAGATTAAGCTTTATGTAAACAGTGTAGGTAAGATTATTGAAACGAACGTAATTTCTGAAGCAAAGGCAGGAAATGATGTTTATCTGTCAATTGATGCAAACCTGCAGAAAGCCGCCTATGATCTGCTGGAAGAGAAAATCGCAGGTATTGTTGTAGCAAATATGGCAAATGTCATGAACTACGAGCGCAGCCAGCTTACAGATGACAGCAATATTATCATTCCGATCGATGATGTATATAATGCTTTTATTGAGAACGAAATCCTGGATACAGGGCACTTTGAAGAAGAGGATGCCAAATCGACAGAACAGGCTGTTTATCATGCGTACAGTACCAGGCACGAAGAAGTTATTTCGGAAGTAATGAAGCAGCTCAGTGACCCGAATGCAGCTGCGTATATAGACTGCACGAAGGAGATGCAGGCATACTTAAGCTTTGTAGTCAGCGATCTTTTGACCACGAGTGCGAAAATTATCCAGACAGATAAAATAGATAAGAAAGATGCGACTTATCTGGCGTGGGAGAATGATGAGACTATCAGTTTATACACATATTTAAATTATGCTATTTCGCAGAACTGGATCGATACTTCTAAGTTAAAAGAATATATTGCAGACGAAGGCAGCTATTCGGACTTGAATGAGACATATCAGGCGCTCGTGAATTTTATAGGAAGTAAACTTGCAGTATCTTCAGATTTTGAAAAACTGGTTTATAAGTATATGATCAAAACGGGAAGAATCACGGGAACGCAGATCTGTATGCTGCTCTATGAACAGAATATTCTGGCGTATGATGAAACGCAGTATAATAATCTGGCAAGTGGGGCAACCGGTCCGTATGATTTTATCCGTGGCAAGATAGAGACACTCGAAATCACACCCGGTCAGTTAGGGCTTGAGCCTTGTACCGGTTCAGTAGTCGTGACGGATGTAAATACTGGAGAAGTCCTGGCATGCGTTTCTTATCCGGGATATGATAACAATAAACTTGCAAACAGTATGGATTCCGAGTATTATAGTCAGTTAAGGCAGAATCAGGCGGCTCCGCTTTACAATAATGCCACTCAGGAACGGACAGCACCGGGTTCTACCTATAAACCGCTTGTTGCTACAGCTGCACTTACAGAAGGTGTCATAAGCACCGGAACCGTACTGAACTGTACCGGAGTTTATAACAAGGTTTCTCCGAATCCGAAGTGTTGGGTATATCCGAATTCTCACGGAGGATTAAATGTATCCGGGGCTATTCAGAAATCATGTAACCTTTTCTTCTACGAAGTAGGATACAGATTAGGCCTTACCAATGATGCACTGAATGATTCGGACCTTTCTGATACAACCGGCGCGGCGACTGCTACAAGATATTCTTCTGATAAAGGTCTTGCCGTGCTGAGCCAGTATGCGACCTTATTTGGACTTGGACAAAATACAGGAATTGAAATACCGGAATCGGAACCGCAGATTTCTGATGAAGACTCTGTCCGTTCAGCGATCGGACAGGGTACGAACAACTATACGACAACCCAGCTCGCCAGATATATTACAGCGGTTGCGAATCGAGGAACCGTTTATAATCTGACATTGATCGATAAAGTTACCACGGTGGATGGAGATGTGATCGAGCAAAGTGAGCCGAGTATTCTGAATCAGATTGAAAACGTTTCGACCAGCACCTGGGATGCTGTTCAATCGGGTATGCGTGCGGTTGTAACGAGCAGCAATACCTACTCGTCATTAGGTGATTTCGCAATATCGGGAAAGACAGGTACGGCTCAGCAGAGTAAATCACACGCAAACCATGGTCTTTTCGTCGGTTATGCTCCAAGTAATGATCCGGAAGTTGCATTTGCAATCCGAATTAAGAACGGATACGAATCATTATATCCATCGGAAATCGGACGCGATCTGATGAGATATTATTATGGATTGGCTGACCGTAGTGAGCTGATTACCGGTCATGCCGCAGAAATTTCTGTGACAGGAGTTCATAGTGATTAGAAGGAGTGGGGGATTTGAATCAGAAAGTCGTTATTAAAAGCAATAAATACGGCCTGATTGTTCATATGGACCCTAAGGCTGAGTACAAGCAGATATTAGCGGAGCTTAAAGAGAATTTTACAGAAGCAGAGAAGTTTTTCAAAGATGCATCTATGGCGGTTACGTTTGAAGGAAAAGTGCTTACGAAGCCTCAGGAACAGGAAATTATTGATTTAATTACAGATACTGCACATGTTCATGTAGTATGCATCTTTGACAGAAATGAGAACACTGAACGACTATACAAAAGCGTGGTGGAAGAATGTCTGGAAGACCTTCCGAGAAGAGAGGGGCAGTTTTACCGTGGTACACTGAAGAGAAGGCAGGTACTGGAGACGGAAAAGAGCATTATCGTAATGGGTGATGTTGAGTTTGGCGCCACCGTTGTCTCAAGGGGCAATGTCGTGGTGCTTGGAGCAATCCGTGGTACGGTACATGCAGGTGCAGCAGGGAATAAAAATACGTTTATCGTCGCACTTTCCATGAAACCTCAGCTTCTTAAAATTGCAGAAGTTGAGTCGCACAAACTATATCTGCGCAAGGGAGAAAGACCCGAAGCCAGGATTGCGAGAATTGACGGAGAGCGTATTTGTGTTGAACCGCTTAAGAATCATGTATGGTAGGAGGCTTTGTTATGGGCGAGATTATTGTTGTGACATCAGGAAAAGGCGGAGTAGGAAAAACAACTACAACGGCAAATATAGGAGCAGGTCTTGCGAGGCTTGATAAGAGGGTATTGGTGATCGATACGGATCTGGGGCTGCGGAATCTTGATGTTGTAATGGGACTTGAGAATCGTATTGTGTATAATCTGGTTGATGTGATCGAGGGCAGCTGCAGGCTAAAGCAGGCAGTGATCAAGGATAAAAGGCATGAAAATCTGGATTTACTTCCTTCAGCACAGACAAAGGATAAATCCGCAGTTTCACCGGAACAGATGATCAAGCTTACTGCTGAACTGAGAGAGTCGTATGATTATGTACTGCTTGACTGTCCGGCCGGAATCGAACAGGGATTTCAAAATGCAATAGCAGGTGCGGATAGAGCAATCGTAGTGACAACTCCTGAGGTATCTGCGATCAGAGATGCAGACCGTATTATCGGTCTTCTTGAGGCTCATCATATGCCGAAAATGGATCTGATCATTAACCGGATCCGAATCGATATGGTAAAGCGGGGAGATATGATGTCGGTTGACGATGTGACGGAGATTCTTTCTATTGACCTTCTTGGCGCGATTCCTGATGACGAGCAGGTGGTTGTGGCAACGAATCAGGGAGAACCGGTGATTGATATGGATTCTCTTGCGGGAAAGGCATATCTTAATATCTGCCGCAGGATTACAGGAGAAGAGATTCCATTTCTTGATCTGGATAAACAGAATCATATTCTGCATAAGCTTTTCGGAAAATTCAAGAAGAATTAGGAGGACGAGCTTATGCGTGTATTTGAAAGAAGAACCCGTAAACCCTCGGTTTCAATAGCCAGAGACAGGCTGAGATCGCTGATCGTTTCAGATCGCATGCAATGTCAGCCGGATACTTATGAGTTTTTGTGCAGAGAATTATACCGCACAGTTTCAAAGTACATGAAAGTAACCGAAGAACATTTTGACGTGGAGATAACACGTTCAAGAATTACGATAGAACTAACAGGAGACGAAACGTGAGATTACCAAAAACAACAAAACCTTATCACTTGAAAGATTATAAATTTAATCTGGTCATAACGGTAGTTACACTGACGATTCTTGGAATTCTGGTCATCGGAAGTGCTCAGAAGTCAGTACAGAACAAACAGATCATTGGTCTGGTACTGGGGTTTGCCGTTATGGTCGTGATTTCACTGATTGATTATGTCTGGTTTCTGAATTTATTCTGGGTCATCTATGCCTGTAACATTATTATGCTGGTCATAACCTTGATATTCGGTACAGAAGTAAACGGTGCAAAAAGATGGATCGATCTTTATTTTACTAATTTTCAGCCATCCGAACTGACGAAGATACTTATGGTGTTGTTTTTTGCAAAGTTTCTGATGATTCATGAAGAGGACCTTAACAGTTTCAGAACGATTGTAACAGCAGTTTTGCTTTTTGCTCCGACGGCATTACTTATCGTTATGCAGCCGGACTTATCTACAACGATTTCTGTTGTTCTGGTGTTCTGTGTCATGATGTATGTGGCTGGATTAAGTTATAAATTTATCGGGACAATGCTTGCAATCCTGATTCCGGCGGCGGTCATATTTATCAGTATCGCAGTCCAGCCCAACCAGCCGTTTCTTAAGGATTATCAGCAGCAACGAATTCTGGCATGGCTGGAACCGGAAAAATATGCAAGCGACCAGGCATTTCAACAGAACAATTCGATGATGGCGATCGGGTCGGGTCAGCTTACGGGGAAAGGGCTGAATAACAATACGACGACATCAGTAAAGAATGGAAATTATATTCCTGAGCCACAGACAGACTTTATTTTCGCAATTGTTGGTGAAGAATTAGGTTTTGTGGGTTGCTGTATTGTGATTGGTCTGTTATTATTAATAGTAATACAATGTATTTTGATAGGGATTAAAGCACAGGATATGGCGGGGCGTATCATCTGCTGTGGAATAGCCGCGCAGATAGGTGTACAATCGTTCATCAATATCAGCGTGGCTACTGGAATATTCCCTAATACAGGTATCCCATTACCGTTTGTAAGTTATGGACTGACGTCGCTTGTCAGCATGTTTATGGGAATCGGTTTTGTGCTAAATGTTGGCTTACAGCCGAAAAAATACCAATAAAGGAGTGATGAAAATGAACATAGGCCTTATTGCTCATGATTCAAAGAAAACATTGATGCAGAATTTTTGTATTGCTTACAGAGGAATTCTAAGTAAGCATGAACTATTTGCTACTGGAACGACCGGACGTTTGATTGAAGAGGTGACAAACCTTTCTATTCATAAATATCTGGCCGGGCCTTTAGGCGGCAAACAGCAGCTTGGAGCACAGATTGCACAGAATGAAATTGATGCACTCATTTTTCTTCGTGACCCATCGAATCCCAAGCCGCATGAACCGGATGTGAATGACGTAATCCGTTTGTGCGACATGCATAATATACCGATGGCGACCAATCTTGCAACTGCTGAGATCATTATTTTAGCACTTGACAGAGGAGATTTAGACTGGCGTGAGATGTATAAATAGAAGAAGCATATGTATAATAATAGGATGTATGACAGGAATAATCCTGCTTCTGGACGGATGTTCAGGGGAATCTAAGATGCCTGTCACTGAATTTGAGACAGAGCGTTACAACACGGGGCTTTATGAAAGTACGTTGTATGCTGAAGACTTATGTGTATCCGAACACGATGTCACGCTTGAAGGATATGAAGGTGACACTGATCTGCATGCATCTGCATTATTTGATCTGAATGACAAGAAGCTTCTTTATTCCTGGCAGTCTCATGAGAGACTGTACCCGGCAAGTACCACGAAGATTATGACGGCGCTTGTCGCACTTGAGAATGGAAATCCTGATGATATTGTAACGATAAGCAGGACTGCCGCGGCAGCAAGCTTTCCTTCGGATGCGCAGGTTTGCGGGTTAAGAGAAGGAGAACAATGGTCACTTGACAGTCTGCTTAATGCACTCCTTTTGTACTCCGGTAATGACGCTGCAACAGCGATTGCTGAGCATATTGCCGGAAGTGAGGAGAAGTTTGTGAATATGATGAATGACCGTGCGAAAGAACTTATGGCGAATAACACGCATTTTATGAATCCGCATGGGTTACATGATGAGAACCATTATACGACAGCATATGATTTATATTTAATTTTTAATGAATGTATTAAAAATGAGCATTTTGTAGAGATTATCACCCAGGATTCGTATACGGCAGTTTTCACGAATCCGGACGGTTCTCAGGGGCAGACTATATTTGAACCTACAAATTATTACGCGAAAGGTATTGTAGAAGAACCTGATAATGTGACGATAATAGGTGGAAAGACCGGTACTACAGGAGAAGCGGGAAACTGCCTGATTCTTCTGGAAAATGATTCGGAAGGTGATCCATATATTTCTATCGTGATGGGAGCACCCGATAAATCAACACTCTATGAAGATATGACATCATTAATTGAGAAAATTCCATAGAAAGAGGGGCATCCGCAAATGGGATACCCCTTTTTCCTATGATTCAGAGATGCTGCTGATGCGGCCGAACAGACTGATCAGATAAAGTCCGCACAGTCCGACCAGCGTATAAATGATTCGCGACAACCAGGACATGTTGCCGAAGATGTAGGCAACCAGATCAAAACGGAAGATTCCTACGAGGAGCCAATTGACTGCACCAATAATGACGAGTGTTAATGCTGTATTATCAAACCACTTCATGACAATTTCCTCCTTATATGGTTTCTGTTTGTAGTATGTACAAAAATATGACAGTTATGCAATGTAAAAAGAAAAATCATGAAAAGGAATAATAATGGAAGAAAAGGCAAGATTTGAAAAAGAAGGATTTTATTATCCATATTCTGAATACTTGAAGGCAAAATATCATGAAAAAGTCTACAAACTGCCGGTTAATCTTCCGGTTTCGTGTCCGAATCGTATTAACGGAGCCGGATGTGCATTCTGCGCGGGTGCAGGAACGGGATTTGAAGCTATGAGTTCCGATATCTGTGTGAAAAAGCAGCTGCTAAGTACAAAAGAACATATCGAGAACAGATATCATGCGCATAAGTTTATTGCCTATTTTCAGAATTATACGAATACATTTCAGACAGTCGAAAGTTTCAGAAAATGCCTTGAGGAGGCGGCACTTGTGCCGGACATCGTAGAAATCTCAGTTTCCACAAGGCCTGACTGTTTAAATTCTGAGTATCTTGATGTGATGGAAGAGATCCGTCAGCGAACCGGAATTGAGATGAATATTGAGCTTGGTCTCCAGACGGTGAATTATCATACTTTAAAGACAATATCGAGGGGGCATGGTCTTGCGGAATTTTTGAATGCTGTTCTTATGATAAAAAGATATCCGGGTTTTACAATCTGCACACACGTAATTCTGAATCTTCCCGGGGATACCATCGAGGATGCCTGTGAGACGGCCAGGGTACTTACCGCAATGGAAATTGATATCGTTAAACTGCATTCATTGTATATTGCCAAAAATACCTTATTGTGTGATTGGTATGAAAATGGTAGAATAAGTTTATGCTCCAAAGAAGAGTATCTGGAACGGGCAGCTTCTTTTCTTGAGATGATTCCCAAGACTATGGCAGTGGAGCGTCTGTTTTCCAGAATACCTGAGAAAGACGCTGTTTTTTGCAACTGGGGATGCAGCTGGTGGAAACTAAAAGAAGAACTGTCGGCAAAGATGACTGAGGAAGGAAGATATCAGGGAAGGCTCTGTGATTATCTAAATGGAGCAGCCCTCAGGAAGCTGCAATAAAAGAACGAAAATTCTTAAACATAGGAGGCTCGCAAGTTGGCAGGCAAAGACAAAAAAGTTATCAATATGAATAGTTATCAGAAAAAAGGAACCTGGAATATCGGGATCGTTTTGTTTGGTGTAATTTTCGTTTATCTGATTATTACCGTATTGATTTATCTTACGAAAGACAGGATTGCCATTTATGAAGTAAGGGAAGGCAGTATTTTGAAGAATACTTCCTTTACCGGAATCGCTCTGAGAGACGAACAGATTGTGTATTCGAATCAGAGCGGGTATGTGAATTATTTTGTAGATGCCGGACAGAAAGTGGCAGTAGGTTCGAATGTATACACGATCACTCCAAACGAGATCAAGGATACAGCGTCGGCTGAGACGAATGAGGAAGTGGATCTTTCTTCCGATGAATGGAATAATATTTTGATGAAGGTCCAGTCATTTAATGAAAATTTCCGTTTGCAGAATTTCAGTGATGCCAGAACTCTCAAGGAAGAAACAACAGCGCTTCTGCAGAGCAACACGAATCAGAACCGGGTGACACAACTTAACAGTTTGTTGAATGAAGGCAGTATTGACGGTATGCAGGTATTTCAGACATCCGATGATGGAATTATAGAGTATTCATACGATGGATATGAAAACCTTCAGATGGAGGATATTACCGGTAAGGAGTTTGCAAAGTCGGGTTATACACAGACGGAACTACTGAATAACACAAAAATCAGTTCCGGTACACCTGTTTACAGGCTCATTACGAGTGAAGAATGGAGTCTTGTGTTCAAACTCACAAAAGAGATTGAGGACATGCTTTATGAAAAGATGGAAGACAGTGATACCCTGTATGTTAAGATCCGGTTCGATAAGGATAATAAGACGATGCGTGGAAATCTCCGTATATTTAATAAAGGAGAAGACGATTCGTATGGATATATTAAGTTTACGGATTCTATGATCCGATACGCCAAAGACAGATATCTTGATATTGAACTGATTCTGGAAGATGAGTCCGGGTTAAAAATACCAAAATCAGCCGTGATTGAGAAGGAATTTTACCTTGTGCCGGAAGATTACCTTACAACAGGAGGTTCTTCCAGTGATATGGGCGTTCTAAGGCAGACAAAGAATAAAAAGGATGAAACTATTGTGGAATTTAAGTCTGTGAACGTATTTTACCGTGACAAGGAAAACGGAATGGTTTATTTAAATCCTGATGATTTTCAGAATGGCGATGTACTTGTGAAGCCTGAATCCACGGAGACATTTTCTTTACATCAGAAGGGAAAACTTCAGGGAGTTTACAATGTAAACAAAGGCTATGCTGTCTTTAAGCAGATAAAGATCCTCTGCGAGAGCGAGGAGTATTATATTGTAGAAGAAGGAAACAGCTATGGGCTGTCTAATTATGACCACATTGCCCTGGATAGTACGTCTGTTCAGGAAAATGATATAGTAAGCCAGTAAGGAGTGACATTTATGGTAACAGAGAATTGGAATGATGTGGAAAGACGTGTCTTAGAAGCATGCAAAAGAGCAGGACGGAACCGGGATGAGGTTACGCTGATTGCGGTCAGTAAGACAAAGCCACTGGATATGTTAAAAGAAGCTTATCAGGCCGGGGCACGTTATTTCGGTGAAAATAAGGTGCAGGAGCTTGTGGATAAATATGATGAAATGCCTTCGGATGTCCACTGGCAGATGATCGGGCATCTTCAGCGCAATAAAGTAAAATATATTATCGATAAGGCCGAACTGATTCATTCGGTTGATTCGGTGCGTCTTGCAGAGACAATCGACAAGGAAGCTGAAAAGAAAGGCATTATTGCGAACGTGCTTCTCGAAGTAAATATGGCAAAGGAAGAGACTAAGTTCGGACTTATGCCGGAAGATGTGAAAGACTTCATTGGGCAAATTGCCGGATTTAAGCATATAAAAGTGCACGGTTTAATGACAATTGCGCCTTTTGTTAGCAACCCTGAGGAAAATCGCAAATATTTTGCAAACTTACGAAAATTATCTGTTGACATTGGAAAAGAAAAAGTTGATAATGTGAATATGAGCATTCTTTCAATGGGTATGACAAATGATTTTGAAATTGCAATAGAAGAGGGAGCAACTATGGTAAGAGTTGGTACTGCAATTTTTGGTGAAAGAAATTATGTTCATTAAGAAACTGATACAACAGATAGGAGTGTAAAAATGGGAGTTTTAGATAAGTTCTTAGAAGTGATGAAATTAGACGGTGACGATGATTACGATGAGGATGATTTCTTCGATGATGATGACTACGAAGATGATTACGAAGAAGAAAAGCCGAAACGTGGTATCTTCAAGAAAGAAAAGCCGGCTGCTTCTTATGAAGATGAAGAAGAGTTTGAACCTAGAAGATCTTCTCGTCCGACCAGTAATAAAGTAACTCCGATGCGTCAGCCATCAAGAAAGAGTGCACCTGCTATGGAAGTATGTGTGATTAAGCCGAATAACATGGAAGATACGCGTGAGATTACAGAGACGCTGCTTGGCGGACGTACTGTTATCCTCAACCTTGAAGGAATGGATCTGGAGATTGCTCAGAGAATCATTGATTTTACATCAGGATCAACATTTGCAATTGACGGAAACCTGCAGAAGATTTCGAACTACATTTTCCTTGTAACACCTGCGAATGTAGATATCTCCGGCGATCTTCAGGATATTCTGAATACATCATCCTTTGATGTACCGATTCAGAACCGTTATTAATACATAGGTCAGGGTAATATGGAAAAAGAAGAAGTATTACTTCGGAAAAGATTTATTGAGCTTTCTAATCAGGCTTATCAGAGAGGAATCGTGATGTACACCGATTTCCTGAATCTGAATGAACTGAATATTTTGCATACCACGCCAAAGGATTCGCTGGCAGTTCCCTTCAGAACCTTTGGCGGCTATGCTTTTGCTGAGCGTCAGATGGCTGCATTTCTACCTGATGCTTTTTATTTGTACATGGAAGAAAATGAGATTTTGGACAGCTATCCTATGTCCGTAATCAGAATCGAACCGCTGAATGGAAAATTTGCGGAAGATCTGAGTCACAGGGATTATTTGGGCGCACTTTTGAATTTGGGAATAGACCGGTTAAAGCTGGGGGATATTCTGATTGAGGCGAAACAGGCTTTTTTATTTGCATCCGAAAATCTCAGTGATTTCATCTGCAGTGAGCTTACCAGGGTCAGGCATACAACAGTACGTGCCGTAAAAGTGGCACGTGAAGAATTCACTTATGAACCCCGGTATGAAGAGATCAGAGGAACTGTCGCGTCGGTGAGACTTGATTCTTTGCTTAGCCTTGCATGGAATACCTCCAGAAGCAAAATGACACCGTTTGTTGAAGGAGCCCGTGTGTATGTAAACGGAAAGCTGATTACAAGTAATGGCTATCATGTACGGGAAGATGATATCATCTCGGTAAGAGGTATGGGAAGATTTCAATATAAGGGCATGATTTCCGAAACAAAAAAAGGAAGATGCCTTGTTTTGGTATACAAGTATATATAAGATAATTATAACTGTTCAGAGCCGGTTTTGGAATACTGCGTGTTTCCTGGGTGCGGCATATCAGTCAAAGAGGAGTATGAGAATGAATCAGAGAATAAAAAATTATATATGCGCTGTAGTTAGTTTTTGCGTATTATTATTTTTTGATCAATATACGAAGATCCTGGCGATCAAGTATCTGAAAGATCAGGCGGGAATTGTTCTTTGGAAAGGAGTCTTTGAGCTTCAGTATTTAGAAAACAGAGGGGCTGCTTTTGGAATGATGCAGAATCAGCGTTATTTTTTCCTTATCATGACGGCAATTGTATTTGTAATCATGGTATATCTGTATCTGGTCACACCACTTACCGGAAAATACCTTCCGCTCAGACTCTGTATGATCGTACTTTCTGCAGGTGCGGTCGGTAATTTTATAGACAGACTGTTTCGCAGATTTGTGGTAGATTTCTTTTACTTTTCACTGATTAATTTTCCGATATTTAATGTCGCTGATATTTATGTGACAGTTACATTTTTCGTCCTGATACTACTTATTTTCTTTTACTATAAAGATGAAGATTTGATGATATATTCAAGAAAATGCAGAAAAGAACAACAAAATGAAAAGAAATAAAATCCGCAGATTAAGAAAGCAGGAACTTTAGATGCGAATAGAAGAATTTCAAATTGAAACAGAAAACGGGGAAAGAATCGATAGATATCTCGCTGATGAGATGTCCGGCTTTTCCCGTTCTTATTTACAGAAACTAATAAAAGACGGATATGTTGCCGTGAACCATAAAATTGTCAAGGCGAATTATAAGCTTGCGTTTGATGATCTGGTGACGGTGGAGATCCCTGACCTGAAAGAACCTGATATTGTCCCAGAGAATATACCGCTTGATATTTTATATGAAGATGAGGATATTTTGATCGTGAATAAGCCAAAAGGCATGGTCGTTCATCCGGCGGCAGGCCATTATAGCGGTACTTTGGTAAATGCGCTGATGTATCATTGCGGAAGCAGCCTTTCTGGAATCAACGGCGTGATGCGTCCGGGTATTGTTCACAGAATTGATATGGATACGACGGGGTCACTTCTCGTGTGTAAAAATGATATGGCACATCAGAAACTGGCCGATCAGCTGAAAGTACATTCCATCAAGAGGGTATATCATGCAATCGTATGCGGAAATCTGAAGGAAGATTCAGGTACCGTAAATGCTCCGATCGGAAGACATCCTACGGACCGTAAAAAGATGAGTATCAATTATCAGAACGGTCGTGAAGCTGTGACGCATTATCAGGTACTTGAGCGTTTTGGGGACTATACGTATATAAGCTGTCAGCTTGAGACAGGAAGAACACATCAGATTCGTGTTCACATGGCAAGTTTAAAGCATCCGCTTCTTGGCGACTCTGTTTATGGCCCGCAGAAATGTCCGTTTAATCTTCAGGGACAGACACTTCATGCGAAAGTGCTTGGAATTATCCATCCATCTACCGGAGAATATATGGAATTTGATGCACCTCTGCCGGAATACTTTGAAAAATTATTGCGACAGATGAGACATAATAGATAAAATTACTATACATTATTACCCTTATGTTATATAATATGCATAAGAAAAGGAGTGTGATCGATATGGAAAAGTACAGTACAATTATCACAATAGGAAGACAGTTTGGAAGTGGCGGAAAAGAGATCGGTATACGCCTTGCCGAGAGAATGGGTGTAAAGCTCTATGATAAAGAAATGTTGGGTATTGCAGCAAAAGAAAGTGGTATCTGCCAGGAATTGTTTGAAACCCACGATGAGAAACCAACCAGCAGCTTTCTGTATTCTCTGGTAATGGATACTTATTCAGGCGGTTATCCAACGAGTGTATTTTCAGATATGCCGCTGAACCATAAAATATTCCTTGCACAGTTTGATGCAATAAAGAAGATTGCGGAAGAAGGACCGTGTATCCTGGTCGGAAGATGTGCGGATTATGCACTTGAGAATTATGATAATGTTATGAGCGTATTTATTCATGCAGATCTGAACAGCAGAGTAAGGCGTATCACAAAAAAGTATAATTTAACTGACGCAAAAGCAAAAGATATGATATTAAAAGCGGACAAAAAGCGTGCAAGTTACTATAATTATTTTACCAATAAAAAGTGGGGAGATGCAGAAAGCTACGATTTTACTGTAAATAGTGCTAAACTCGGTATTGAAGGAACCGTAGATGCGATTGAAGCCATGCTTAAACTATATGAATCAATCACAGATGCAAAAATATAGGAGTGAAAATGGAGACTGAGAGCTTTTTTAATAAATTATTGGAGGAAAAATATCCAACAAGACAGGCTGTATGCCGGGAAATCATTAATCTGAATGCGATCATTAATTTACCAAAAGGAACAGAGCATTTTATGAGTGATCTTCATGGTGAATATGAAGCATTTCTGCATATACTCAACAACTGTTCCGGAGTCATCAGGGAGAAGGTAGATGCCCTTTGGGAAAGCTCTCTCAGCTTGAAAGAGAGAGATGAGATCTGTACGCTGATTTACTATCCAAGGGAAAAGATGAATCGCCTGAAGCGCGAAGGAAAGATCACGGAAGACTGGTATCGTATGATGCTGAATTATCTGATCGAGCTTTCAAAAAACGTTTCTTCCAAATACACGCGCTCAAAAGTACGAAAAGCGCTTCCGGATGATTTTGGTTATATTATTGATGAGTTGCTGCATTTTATGCCGGATGAAGATAATAATCAGATTTTGTATCATAAGAAGATATTGGACACGATTATCGGAATCGAGAATTCAGAGGAATTTATTATCGCACTTGCAGATCTGATCAAACGGCTTGCTGTAGACCATCTTCATATTGTGGGTGATATATTTGACAGAGGTGAGAATGCAGATAAGATAATGGATCTGCTGATGAATTACCATTCGCTTGACCTTGAATGGGGAAATCATGATATTTTATGGATGGGAGCTGCATGCGGAAGTGATGCATGCATCGCGTCGGTTGTTCGGAATAATATTAAATACAATTGTATAGAAACTCTGGAGAATGGATACGGAATCAGCCTAAGGTCTTTGACATTATTTGCCGAGAAGACCTACCCGGATCTGCCCCCGATGGAAGCGGCTCTAAAGGCGATTTCTGTGATTTTATTTAAGCTGGAAGGACAGCTCATCAAAAGACGTCCTGAATATGAGATGGATGGAAGGCTGCTTCTGGATAAGATTGATTATGAACACTCGACAATCGTAAGCGAAGGAAAGACATATACCATGAAGGATACGTTTTTCCCAACTGTAAATCCGGAAAATGCTTATGAACTTTCACAGGAAGAGGCAGAAGTTCTGGATAATCTGAGATTTGCATTTTTAAACAGCCACAGACTTCATAAGCATATCAAATTTTTATATGATAAGGGATGTATGTATAAATGCTTTAATGGGAATCTGCTTTACCACGGATGTATACCGCTTGATGAGGAGGGAAATTTTGACGGTGTAACATTCGGTGGACGTACCTATACAGGGAAATCATATCTGGATTATGCAGAAAGAATCGCACGGAATGCCTGGTCATCAAGGGCTGCTCAGTGGGATCTGGATTTTATGTGGTACTTATGGTGCGGCAGAAAATCTCCGCTTTCAGGAAGAAATGTGAAGACATTTGAACGTACTTTTATCGAGGATAAAGAAGCATGGCACGAGGAGACGAATCCGTATTACAAGCATTATTACAACGAAAAGACCTGTAATATGATCTTACGTGAATTCCAGCTTTATTCGGATATTTCCCACATTATCAATGGTCATACCCCGGTTAAGACTGAAAAAGGAGAGAAACCGGTACGTGCAAACGGAAAGCTGATCGTAATCGACGGTGGATTCAGCAAGGCTTACCACAAGACAACAGGAATCGCCGGATACACATTGATCTACAATTCCCATGGAATGAGAATCAAAGCGCATCAGCCGTTTGAAAGTGTTGAGAAAGTTCTGGAAGAAAATAAGGATATCGAATCAACATCCAAGATGTTTGAGACGGAACCTCACAGGCTTCTGGTTGCTGACACGGATGATGGAAAGAAGCTTAAAGAAGATATCCAGGTTTTGACCCAGCTTATGGAATCCTATAAAAAAGGGAAAAAGGATTTGTATTAGAATACAATAAGAAAGGACAGGTATGCGGGCAATTGCTTTTGCCTGTCTGCCTGTCCTTTCTCTTTATTAACGTATATGCGGTGTCCTCTCGGGCCAACCGGGGATATTTCCATTTAAAATTGCGGTAAACATCCTATTCTTTGCACCGGGGTGCTGCTGATTCAGTTCGCGTACCAGATCTTTCGCATATTGGCGCTTGGTAAGGCCATCGACCGGACAGCGGCTCTTCACTACCGGAAGATTGTATTTGTGCTGGAATCCGATGACATCCATTTCATCCACAAACATCATAGGACGAATTACGGTAAGATCCATTCGGTCCAGATAAGTCTTAGGTGAGAAAGAATGAAATCTGCCTTCAAATATCAACGAAAGCAGCATGGTTTCAATAATATCGTCTTTATGATGCGCATAAGCTACTTTATTACATCCCATCTGCTTCACAGCTTCATTCAGTGCGCCTTTTCTCATTTTAGCGCAAAGAGAACAGGGATTGGATTCCTTCCTTTCTTCAAAAAGAATGTGAGCAATGTCTGTCTTAACGATTTCATATGGAACATCCAATTCCTTACAAAGGTTTACAACAGGTGTAAAATCACATTTCTCATATCCCAGATCCACTGTAACGGCACTCAGTTCAAAATGCTGCGGATAAAACCTCTTAAGTCCCTGCAGAGCGTATAACAGAGTGAGACTGTCTTTCCCTCCCGAAATGCCGACAGCGATGTGGTCGCCTTCCTGAATCATCTCATATTCATCGACCGCTTTTCTTGTATAGCTCAATAATTGTTGCAATTTCATTCCTTATATCTCCGTATTTTTATTTGTCCCTTAGCTCTTATAATGTTAACGCATCCATGAAAAAAATACAAGCAGAAAAGATTGTAAAATCCTTATGAAAACTACTGCCTTTAGGATTGCTTTCATAGTTTGCGCGTGTTAAGATAGCTATGGAAAATGATAGCTGTATTTTACAGCAGATTATGAATAGACGAGAGGATAACAAGATGAAATTTGTAATTCAAAGAGTAACAGAGGCTAATGTAAAAGTAGATAGTAAGGTCATCGGAGAGATTGGCAAGGGTTTTATGGTTCTGATCGGTGTCAGTGATGAAGACACGAAAGAAATTGCCGATAAGATGGTGAAGAAGATGACCGGACTTCGTATCTTCGAGGATGAGAATGGGAAGACGAACCTGTCCCTTGCAGATGTAGACGGACAGCTCCTTCTGATTTCTCAGTTTACATTGTATGCCAACTGTAAAAAGGGCAACAGACCAAGCTTTATAGAAGCCGGAGCACCGGATATGGCCAATGCGATGTACGAGTATATTATTGAAGAATGCAAGAAGGTCGTTCCGGTAGTTGAAAAGGGGCAGTTTGGTGCCGATATGAAGGTAAGTCTTGTAAATGACGGACCATTTACAATTATTTTAGATTCTGCGCAGCTTGCGTAAGATTACAATATATTTCTGATAGGTGAAAGAGAGGAAAATACAATGAGTTATGAAGCTTTAAACGAAAAGGTTCTCGAAATGACTGATGAGATGATCGCGTCAATCCAACAGAATGTGAGAATCAACAGCGTGAAAGGAGAACCTGCACCAGATGCGCCATATGGAGTGGGACCGAAGGCTGCGCTTGATGATTTGCTTGCACTTGGCGAGAAAATGGGATTTAAAACCGGCCAGGCAGATAACAGAGTAGGTTGGATTGAATATGGCGAGGGTGATGAAATGGTCGGCGTACTTGGACATGTCGATGTCGTTCCGGAAGGGGATGGATGGACCTATCCTCCGTTCGGTGCAGAAATTCATGACGGCATTCTTTGGGGAAGGGGATGTCTTGATGATAAAGGACCGGTTATAACTGCAATTTATGGACTGAAAGCGATTCGCGATCTGAATCTTCCGATCGACCGCCGGATTCGTGTCCTTTTCGGTTCTGACGAAGAATGTGGCTCATCCTGCGTAAAATATTATGTTGAAAATGGCTATGAGATGCCGACGATCGGATTTACTCCGGATGCACAGTTCCCAGCTATTTTCTGCGAAAAAGGGACTTCGAATTTTCTTGCAGGAACGAAGGTGTTCAATAAAGGAGAAATCGATGTAGAATATTTCGGTGGCGGAGTCGCAGCAAATGTGGTACCGCCGACATGTAAGATGATTGTAAGAGGCAAGATTAATGTAACACCGGGTGAAGGAATTAAAGTTACCGAAGAAGACGGAAGAATGATTATTGAAGCTACAGGGTTCAGCGCTCATGGAAGCACACCGGAACTTGGAGTAAATGCAGTCGTAAAACTTCTTGAAGCTGTGAAAGATAATAATTTCGAAGGAGATTTCCAACAGCTTATGAATTTCATTCTTCAAGAAATCGGTAATGAGACGAATGGAAAATCGATGGATATTCTTTATCAAGATGAAGAAACCGGTGAGACAACGGTAAATCTTGGCGTTGTAAAATATGATGGGGAAGAGGCGTCATTTACACTGGATATCCGTTATCCTAAGAATGCAGATGCTGAGGTTATTGACGATAAAGTCATCAATCGAATCAACAGCTATACATTCGATGTTATTAAGAAAACGAATAATAAGCTTCTCTATGTGCCGAAGGATTCAGAGCTTGTATCCAAACTGGTAAAAGTTTACGAAGAAGAGACAGGAGATCACAGAGAACCTATCGCAATCGGCGGAGGAACCTATGCAAAAGAGTTCCCGAACATGGTTGCATTCGGACCGGTATTTCCGGGAGATCCTGATGTTATTCATCAGCCGGATGAAAGAGTAGAGATTAAGCAGTTGGTCCGTGCAGCGCAGATCACGGCAGCAGCAATGTATGAACTTGCTAAGAAATAAATGCTCAAAGGAGAGTAGTTATTCCGAATTAATGATTCATTGAACCATAAAAACGGTCACCATAGTGGCCGCTTTTTATGGTTCTCTTAGTTTTACAATATTGGCAGCGCTCCGGCGTCTGTCCTCATCAATCGCAGCATAATGCTTTTTGGTTGTATTGACATCCTTGTGACCAAGTACATCCGCAACCAGGTAAATGTCACCGGTTTCTTTGTATAATGCTGTGCCGTAGGTGCTTCTGAGTTTGTGAGGAGTGATTTTTTTATTTGGTGTGACCTGTTTTGCATATTTCTTTACCATATTTTCTACGGCTTGAACACCCATTCGACGCCTCTGGGTAGACAGGAATAATGCATTTTCATATTCTGGCAATGGATTTGCTGCTTTACGGGTTGTTTCCAGATAGTTTCGTAATGCCTTTTCCACTTCATCTCCAAAATAAACAACCATCTGGTTTCCACCTTTTCTGGTAACAGTAATTCCGTTATTTTTAAAGTCAACATCCTGAATGTCAAGACCAACAAGCTCGGAAACACGTATTCCGGTACCAAGTAATAAGGTTAAGATTGCAAGATCTCTGTCTTTCGTCTTTTCGTAATATACCTTAGCCTGACCGGTCAGCTTGTCGCCACAGGATTCAACGTGTTCCAGCAGACTTGCAATTTCATCCGTCTCCAGACGTATGATAGCGTGTTCATGTATTTTCGGCATGTCAACCAGTAAAGTGGGGTTTTTTTCAATGACCTGCCTTTTAAAATAATAAGCATAAAAGCTGCGCAAAGAAGACATTTTACGGAATAATCCGGTTTCAGTATTTGTAATTAATTTGTCATCAGGATCCTTATATACCTTTAGATATTCCTGATATTCCTCGATATCCTGCGGTTTCAGCGATTCTATGTCTTGAGGCTTAAAATCCTTCATCTGATAGTTTTTAAAGGCTGGATTCTGCGATAAAAGGAATTGAAAAAACACCCGTATATCATAGGCATAGGAAATTCTGGTTTTAGGTGAGGTATTTGGTTCGATTGCTCTGAAATAGTCCTTTGCAAATTCCGGCATGGTTTTTAAAATATCTCTAAGTCTGATTGTATAATCAATATGAAGTTCTTCCTGATAAGTCTTTGGTTCTGAAGCCATAAAAACATCCTTTCTCAATAAAACTAAAGATATTATACTATCTATCTGTTATTTTTGTCTATATCTTTTGGAAAAATCGGTATTTGTCGTATAGATGGATACCGAAGGAACTACTGCTTATTCGTGTAGTTCCTCATTCTGATTATTTAGCTGGGTTTCCGTATTATAAGAATATGGCTTAATTTCTTCAAAAGGTTCTCTGTCTGGGTTGTAGCCTGCAGATACCGGATGCATGATCGGCATCTGGTATTCCGGATAGATTTTAATCTTTTTCGCGTAGATCACACGTGTATCACATAGTATGTCATGAAGAGCCCGGTTTTCCTTATCTAATATAGTGATTAAATAACCTATATTAAGAATGACTGCCGAAAGATATCTGCCGATTGTTTCCCGATAAATTACATTAAGTAACGTCAGTTGCTCCTTATTCCTATGTAAATCAGAATCTGTTTCCTGAATATCCGGATTCTGATGAGCCGGTATCACCATTAGATTCATTGCACGTTTGCCTAATGTAGAACCGGTATTATATGTCAGAATCACAAAATAGGTAACCTGGCATAAGTATATGATAATATCCTTTAATGTAAAAGAAAATAGAATCTCAGTTTCCGCAAATCCAGTAAAAATGGATATGATAAAAAATATAAACTTAAGAACAAACGTTCCCAGAAATACAATAAACATATCCAGCAAAAATGCAGCAAACCGTACCCAGAATCCTGCATATTCAAATTCTTGATTCGTATCTTCTGAGGATGAAAAGCTGGTGTTGTTATTCGGCATAATACATTAATACCCCGCTTTCTTTCTCTTCTGCAATCTCCTTAAGTGTCTGGGCTTCTGATTTCGGAATCAGAGATTCAATTTTTGCAAAAAGTCCCGCAAACAGATTCTCATCATCCGGTAATTCGTAAATTGTCTCACTGTCCAGTTCGTCCATCATCTGGTTCAAAGTATTATCATAGCTGTCTATGGAGTCAATCAGACCGTTATCTACTGCCTGAGTGGCAGTGTATACTCTTCCGTCAGCCAGAGGGAGTACCTCTTCACGGGTCATATTACGTCCATCCGCAACTTTGTCAACAAATCGATCATACGCTTCATCAACGATAGCCTGGTATACAGCAATCTGATCATCATTCATATTACTGCTGTCCTTCATAGGACCGCTTGTGATGCTGATATAACGGATTCCAAGCTTCTCATAAAGTCCTGACATATCGTAGGCAGACATGATCACTCCGATAGACCCGGTAGTTGTCTCCAGGTTGGCTGCGATATAATCTGCAGCTACTGCAGCCATATATCCTCCTGAAGCGGCCATATGAGCCATATAAGCCCATATAGGACGTCCGGTTGTATCCGAGTACTCTCTTAGCTTATTATAGAGTTCTTCGGCCTCATAGACCGTTCCACCGGGAGAATCGATGTATAACATGATTCCGGTATTGTCCGGATCTTCGATCAGGCAGTCAATGTAGTCCATCGTTGTGTCGTGCTGATAAGATTGTGAAGTCTCAAAAACACTGGTTTCAAACTGTTCTTCTATCGTGCCTACTACAGGGACAACGGCTATAAAAGGCTCTGATGGAAATTCAAAAGAGGTTCCTGTGCCTGTTATCTCATCCGTTATACTGTCTGGAAAAAGATTCTTTACTGCAGCATGGGTGAAAACACTGGTTACACCGGTTACAACAAAAAGGGCTGATGCAACAACAAGCCCGATAATCTGCTTTCGTTTCATGATTCCTTGTTCTCCTTTGTTACTGATTCTATCTTCAGTATAAGTGTGTATCCTGCGCATTGTCAACTATTTTGAGAACGGGTTACTCTACAGTTCATCCACTACGATGGTAAGATAATCTCCCTCCTGTAGATGATCTTTCATGGAAGACTTGATTCCATTAATGCGAATGATTTCATCCATATAATCATGTACCGTCTCGTAATCTTCTGTCCGATAGGTTTCGGCAATACCCCAGAGCGTATCGCCTCTTTCTATCTGAATGCTCTTAAAATACTTTGTATCTGCCTCTTCAGAAGGAGCACTGTCATGAGCACTGGAAAAAAAACTGCCAAAGGAAAAGCTGAATAAAAATGTAATAATCACAGCAATCATACAGAGACACAAACGACCTGAAAAAATTCGGTTACCTTTTCTGGAATGATGTGCATTATAATGCTGTGCTTCTGCGTAATTCTGTGTATGAACTGTTTGATAATGTATTCTCTTCTTACTCATATGAAGTTCCTCCTTAATTAATGTTATTAGCCAGGGGGCAAATGAATGTTCCGAACATAGGTTCTGTATTAAATATACAGTAAGAACAAACGTTTGTCAATAGAGCAAACAAAAATTCCGAACGTATTTTCTCAAAACATTTGTTTGCTTTTTCGTATAATTTGTGTTATTATAGTAGCTAATAAATGACGGAAATATTAAGGAGGTTACATATGAGTAACGGCAGAATAACGAAAAAGCAGGAGGAAATTCTTGAATATATCAAATCTCAGATATTAGTACGCGGTTTTCCGCCTTCAGTTCGTGAAATTTGCGATGCTGTGAATTTGAAATCTACTTCCTCTGTACATTCTCATCTGGAGACATTGGAGAAGAACGGATATATCAGGAGAGATCCTACGAAGCCAAGAGCGATTGAGATCCTTGATGATAATTTTAATCTCACAAGAAGGGAAATGGTTCAGGTACCGATCGTAGGCCGAGTAGCTGCCGGTGAACCGCTTCTTGCACAGGAGAATATTGAAGACTACTTCCCTCTTCCGGTAGAGCGCATGCCGAATAATAACGTATTTATGCTGGAAGTACGCGGGGAAAGCATGATTAATGCGGGAATTTTAAGCGGAGATTACGTTGTTGTGGAACAGACCAATACTGCTTCAAACGGAGATATGGTCGTAGCATTGATTGAGGACGGAGCTACGGTGAAGACATTTTATAGAGAAGAAGGCATTATCAGATTACAACCGGAGAACGATACGATGGAACCATTTATCCTTGATGATGTTGAGATTCTTGGTAAAGTAATTGCGGTAATGAGATTTATGAAATAGCACAAGTTTTAGAATGATGCTTATAGAGTATTAATAAAAAAGTTACATCTCTCTGCCAGAGGGCCTTAAGATGTAACTTTTTTCTATTAAAGTTCCTCTACATTGATCTGCTTTCCATCACGCCAGATTCTTTCGAGATCATAGAAAAGACGGTTTTCTTTATCAAATACATGTACGATAATATCACCGAAGTCAAGGAGTACCCATCCGCCGGAACCGTATCCTTCTCTTTGCTTCACTTCATAACCGGCTTTGAACATTTCTTCTTCAACGTTGTCGACCATGGCGCGAACCTGGCTCTCGTTGCAACCATTTGAAATAATAAAGTAATCTGCAAGAACGGATATCTGTGAAATATCGATTACACGGATATCTTCACCCTTTTTGTCTTCGATTGCCTTGCAGGCTATTCTGGCCATATTTCTGGATTCATCCATCTTCTGCATAACTAACCTCCTTACGCATTAGATATTTCAAAGTCATTGTAACTGTTACAATGATTTTATACATTCTGTAATTCTTTGTAATATAAAAAAGTTTTTTCCGTCATCGGGTCTATTGCTACGCCTTTCTTTTCGAGATAAGCAAGTGAGTCTTCCAGTATTTTGTAGAGGCACTTATCAATATCTACAAAAGCGAGTTCCCGTACGGCAGGAAGATTTGGTGCTTCCGATCTTCCCGGTTCAATAAAATCTGCAATATAAATGATCTTCTCAAGCAGGGTCATAGCAGGGCGTCCTGTTGTGTGGGATGCAATTGCGTGAAGAATTTCTTCATCTTCTATCCGATATTTTTTCCATGCAATATATGCACCGAGTTTTGAATGCAGAAGTCCCGGATTTGACAGCTCGGCAGCTGAAATATTGATGTGATATTTGTTGCACATTTCAATTTTCTTATCGTTAGGAATGCATTTCGCACAGTCGTGCAGTAATCCGGCAGTCAGTGCTGCATCAAGGTCGGCACCGTATCTCATTGCCATGCAGCCTGCAGTATGCATCACTCCTATCGTATGATCGTAACGTTCCTTATCCAGTTCTCCTTTAAGCTTCTTACGCATCTTTATTAATGTTTCTGTCATATTCATCACCCTGGTATAAATGTTGTTCCTTAATATAGTGCAATACCTTTTCCGGAACAGGCAGATGCTCCATCTCTCCGGATTTGATTGCATCTCTGATTTCATGTGAAGAAACCGGCATTAATGGAGTTCGAAGCAGGTGAATGTCAGCCTGGTACTTGCAGATCAGATGTTGAATCTGTGCGCTGATTTCTTCCACTGTATCAATATCATCTCTTAGTGCGGCTAAAACGGTCGTTGCCTTCAGAAATCGATCCGGGCATCGCCATTTTTCTAAACTGTACAAAGAATCTGCTCCGACGATGAAATAGAATTTATGCTGAGGGTAGACCATGTGGAAATGCTCCATCGTCTGATAGGAATAAGACGGTTCTCTGTGGTCTGTCTCATAGGTGCAAATTCGAAAATACGGGTATTTCTCAATTGCAAGTTCTGTCATCCTGATACGGTCCATAGTATCTTTGACGATGGCAGGATTCATTTTATGCGGCGGATTGCCGTTAGGCATAAACCATATTTCATCTAATTCAAAGTTGTGATAAGCATATTCGCCCAGCATTAAGTGTCCGTTATGGATCGGGTCGAATGTGCCTCCCATAATTCCGATTTTCATAGTAATCCCCTTAAATACACGGAGTTAAGGAAGAACGATTTTCTTCTTATCGTCTTTTCCCTCTTTATATAATACAATCTTCTTTCCAATCACCTGAACTACCTGAGAATGTGTACGTTCGGCAAGGACTTCAGCAAGCTGTCGCACATCATCGGCACAGTTCTGGAGTACATGAATCTTAATAAGTTCACGTGCCTCAAGTGCCTCTGCGACAGATGCTGTCACTTCAGGAGTCACGCTGGATTTTCCAATCTGAAGGATTGGATCCATGGTCATGGCAAGACTTTTTAAATAAGCTCTTTGCTTTGATGTCATAATAATTCCCTTTCTGGTCGGTTTTTATTTATAATACTCAAATTGTAATCCGTACATCTTAACGGTGTCACCTTCCTGGATTCCGGCTTCTTCAAGCTTATCCAGTACACCGGATTCTTTCAGAAATTTCTGGAAGAAGGCAAAGCCCTTTTCAGAATCAAGGTTGGTGTAACCAAGCATTTTCTCAATCTTCGGTCCTTCAACAACGTACATATCATCTTCCACTTCCACAGTGTACGGAAGATCAAGATGGATGATCTCTTCCTCAGGGAAATATTCCTGTTCGAATACGATCGGCTTATCATCCATTTTCTGAAGTTCATTGCTTACGTAATACAAAAGATCGCTGAGGCCTTCACCGGTCACTCCCGAGATTGGAAATACCTTGATTCCCTGCGGTTCAAACTCCTTACGGAGCTTTTCTACCGGATCTTCATCTCCTTCATAGATCAGGTCAATTTTATTTGCGGCAATCACCTGTGGACGGGATGCAATATCTTCGTTGTAAGCCTTAAGTTCAGCGTTGATCTTGTAAATGTCATCGATCGGATCACGTCCTTCTGTCCCGGCAGCGTCAACTACGTGGATCATCAGTTTGGTACGCTCTACATGGCGCAAAAACTCATGACCAAGACCAACACCTTCTGAAGCGCCTTCGATCAGTCCCGGAATGTCTGCAATGACAAATCCCTTCGCACCTTCAAGGTCAACGACCCCAAGATTCGGCGTCAGTGTTGTGAAATGATAATTGGCAATTTTAGGCTGAGCGTTCGTTACACGTGAAAGGAATGTGGATTTACCTACATTCGGAAATCCGACAAGACCAACATCAGCGATCACCTTAAGCTCCAGATTCACCCAGAGTTCCTGGGCCGGTTTTCCCGGCTGTGCATACTTTGGAACCTGCATCGTTGCAGTTGCAAAATGCATATTTCCAAGTCCACCCTTTCCGCCTTTTAACACGACCTGCCTCGTATTATCTCCTGACATGTCAGCGATGATCTTATTCGTCTCAGCTTCGCGGATAATTGTTCCTTCCGGTACTTTTAAGATGATGTCCTTGGCATCTTTACCGTGGCATCGTCTCTTACCACCCTGTTCACCGTCCTGGGCTGCAAATTTTCTCTTATGGCGGTAGTCTGCAAGGGTGTTCAATCCTTTATCTACTTCAAAGATTACGTCCCCGCCGCGTCCGCCATCGCCGCCGTCGGGACCGCCGTTCGGAACATATAATTCCCGTCGGAAACTGGCATGTCCGTCGCCGCCTTTTCCCGACCGGATATATATTTTTGCTCTGTCTGCAAACATAAAATACTCCTTTCAATTCAAAACAAGGCCTCAAACCCAAAAGTTTGAAGCCTCATGTAAAAAATGCTTATTCAGCTACCGGATAGATAGAAACCTGCTTCTTATCTCTTCCTTTTCTTTCGAAACGAACAACACCATCAACTAATGCGAATAATGTATCGTCTCCACCACGTCCAACGTTCACACCTGGGTGAATCTTTGTTCCGCGCTGTCTGTAAAGAATATTTCCGGCTTTTACAAATTGTCCGTCTGCTCTTTTGGCACCAAGTCTCTTTGACTCAGAGTCACGTCCGTTCTTTGTAGAACCAACTCCCTTTTTATGGGCAAAAAACTGAAGGTTTAATTTCATCATGGTTTACACCTCCTCAAATATTAAGTCAATATACGTGGTATAATCAGAGTCATCTTCCAGGCTTTGAAGACCAAGAATCATGGAATTCAGAAGTAATTCTGTCTCTTCCGTCGGACGGCTCAGCAATCTGTATTCGATCATGCCCTTTGTGTCATCCGATATCTGGGATGTCTGGGCATCTGTAAACCTTTCGATGGAATTCATGGTATTGATTACGAGCATGGAAACCGCAGCACATACAATGTCCTGGCCCGTCTCTCCGGCTCCTGCATGGTCGAACGTCTTGAAACCAACGCATTCATTCTTGTTGTTATTATAAATAGTTATTTTGATCATGACAGATATAATTAAGCATTGATCTTTTCAATCTTAACGGCTGTATACTGCTGTCTGTGACCGTTTTTCTTGTGGTAACCTGATTTTCTCTTATACTTGTAAACGATTACTTTCTTAGCCTTTCCATCACCGATTACAGAAGCTTCTACTGTTGCTCCTTCAACGACTGGTGTTCCGACTTTCATCTCATCACCGCTTACTGCAAGAACCTGGTCAAATGTATAAGTCTGTCCGGCTTCCACACCAAGCTTTTCTACTTTAATGATATCGCCTTCGGCTACTTTGTACTGTTTACCACCTGTT
>JAXFTO010000012.1:0-4420 GCA_034176745.1 Bariatricus sp.
GCTCTGAACAGTTACAGATTAACAATTCTCCCCAATCATAATCCGGATGATTTCTTCATTTGTTTCTTTCATGCCTTGTTTTCCAAGTCTTCCGACGTTCTGAAGGGTCGCTTCAACACCATTTGTAACGATTCCGTCTCCTCCGACAAATTCCTGTCCGTGTACATACATTTGATATCCGAAAATTCCTGCTTCTACAGCGGATGCAATCTTCGCAGCACAGGATGCCTTTGCTCCGTCACAGACAATGCCGGAAACGATTGCCAGTGCATTGACCACTGTATGGATGACTTCTTCATATCCTCCTCCACTGAGATATGCAATTCCAGCTCCTGCACCTGCTCCGGCGCTGACCGCTCCGCAATATGCAGACAATCTTCCGATCGGGGTCTTCTCATGGATCGCAGTCAGATTAGAAAGTACCAGCGCGCGGTACATTTTTTCTTTGCCACATTGCATCCCCCGGGCGTAAACAATGATGGGCACGGAGGCTGTGATTCCCTGATTCCCGCTTCCAGAATTAATAATAACCGGAAGCTCACACCCATTCATACGTGCATCGGATCCTGCAGCCGCCATTGCTTTTGCTTTGACTGCAAGATTATCTCCGCCTATATCCAGAAGTACTGATCCGATATTTGCTCCATAATTTCCCCGGATTCCCTCCTCAGCAATTGCCATGTTATAGTTAATCTGGCGATCAAGAATTTCACGGACATCTTCGATATCTACTGTTTCCGCAAAATCAAAAATATCTTTCATGTTAAGCAGACTCCGGTCTGTCAGTCCTTCTTCACTTTCATCGGCAACCGGGATTTCTTTAAGCACTTCTCCGTTTTTCTCGATCAGAACAATATTAGTATGATAGTTTGCAATCCTTACTTTGCTGTATTTTTCTCCTTTGTAAAGCGTCACAATGATATCAAATGTCAATCCATTATCGATATATTCTACATTGATTTCAGTTTGTTCAAGAAATGTTTTCATTTCTTCCGTCTGTTCTTTCGTAACCTCTGCAATTACCTCCAGTTCCTTTTCCGGTTTTCCTGCGACGATCCCCGCCACCGCTGCAGCCGGAATACCTTTGAGGTGATTCGTATTCGGCACAATTACAGATTTCACATTCTTGATGATACTTCCGCTTGCTCCGATCACCACCTTATCCGGAAGTTCTCCCAGCACCTCTTTTGCTTTCGCAGCTGCATATGCAAGCGCGATTGGTTCTGTACACCCCATTGCAGGAACCAGCTCCTCTCTCAGAATGCTCACATATGCCCTGTATTTCACATCACTTTTGTTCATTTACCTTTCCTCCTTTTCGCCCCGATCGTAAATAACTTATTTTCAAACATCTTGCCTTTGTATTAATCTCAGTGTATCATAGTATTAAGTTGATGTAAAATTTAATGTTTTTATGATATCATTAAATATTTTTTATAATTATACAGGAGGTTTTTATGGAATTCCGGGAAATTACAACATTCCTTCAGGTTGCGAAATTCAAAAGTTTTTCCCGCGCCGCAGAGCAACTTGGCTATACGCAGGCAGCTGTCACAATCCAGATTAAAAATCTGGAAAAGGAACTGGGCGTCCACCTTTTTGACCGGATCGGGAAACAGACACTCCTCACTCACCAGGGCCTTATTTTCTATGAATATGCCTCTAACATTGCCCGTGAAATCTCGCAGGCAAAAGATGCCCTTTCCAATCCGGAAGAACTGACCGGGACGCTCTGTCTCGGAACCATTGAATCGGTATGTGCATCCGTATTTCCTTCACTTCTTCGCGAATACCACAGGCGTTATCCCAAAGTCAATATCAAGATCATCACCGATTCTCCGGAAACGCTGCTGCATATGATGGACAAGAACACTCTGGATCTTGTCTATTTTCTGGACAAACCCGTATACAATACGCACTGGATCAAAGTGACGGAAAAGCCGGAGGATGTCTTTTTCGTGGCTTCTTCCGAACACCCGCTTGCCCATAGAAAAAAAATAAGTCTGGACGAAGTGATTACGCAGCCTTTTATTTCCACAGAAAAAGACGCCAGTTATCGTCTTCTTCTGGAAGAATCTCTTGCGGAAAAGGGTCTGGAACTGCATCCGTTCCTGGAGACGGGAAATACGGAATTCATCATCAATCAACTTCGCCACAATCTGGGCGTTTCCTTTCTGCCCGGCTTTATTGTCCGGAAATATTTAGCTTCCGGAAGTCTGACCGCACTGGATGTCACGAATTTCCGGCTGCAAGTGTGGCGGCAGATTGTATATCATAAAGCTAAATGGGTAACGCGGGAAATGAAAGCCTTTCTGGAACTGGCTTCGGAATCTCTTTAAAACATACTTCGTGTGTGTTACAATTGAAGAAACAATACACCGGATCAAAAAAATTTTTATATAAAAAAAAGAGGTGTTTATTATGCTGCACGAAGTAACATTCAAATCCTTCAATGAACGTGATGAAGTCTATGGGTGGATTTACGTTCCGGCCGCCAAACCGAAGGGAATTGTACAGGTCATCCATGGATTCGGGGAACATTCCAGAAGATATCTGCACATGATCGTGAAATTTCTGGATGCAGGCTATATCGTAGCTGCGGATGATCATGTAGGGCATGGCAAGACTGCTCTGGAAAATGATAGCTGGGGCGATTGGGGTGACAAAGGTGTCCACACGATGATGGAGGACGAGCACACCCTGAAAGAACTGGTTTGTGAGAAATATCCGAACCTTCCTTATTTCCTGTTCGGACACAGCATGGGTTCTTTTATTGCAAGAGACTACATCGCAAAATACGGTGAGGAACTGGCAGGCGCAACGATCTGCGGAACGACCGGCATTTTCCGCGGGGCTGCCGAGGCGCAGGCCGGACTTGAGAAAATCGTCGCTGAAGGAAAGGGAAAAGACAGCGATCCTGAATTTGTCGGATCTCTTCTCGGATGGATGTGCGAGCGATGCGGTGAAGTCCGTATTGGAAATGAGTGGATCTGCGCCGATCCATACGTACAGCGCGATCACGCTGACGACCCGTTTGACGCGTTTACCAAACCGACAAATAACCAGTCTCTGCTGTATTTTACTCAGATGATGGATGTGATCACCGGAACCGAATGGGCAGAAAAAGTACCGACCGCACTCCCGATCTACAATATCGCCGGGGATCAGGATCCTGTCGGCGAATATGGTCAGGGAGTCTGCGAAGTATCAAACTGGCTGGTCAAAACCGGACATCAGGTTAAGACAAAACTCTATTCCGGATACCGTCATGAGATCCATAACTATGCAGATATAAAAGACGAGGTTGAGGCAGGAATCATTGCATTTATGAACGGAGTTTTGGAAAATTAATTTAAAATCACTCAAGGAGGCACAAATACATGTGTGCCTCCTTGAGTTTTTACCAGGCGTACTTTCTTTCGCCGGGCTATTATATAATTCGCATTTTTCCTGTTAGAACAGTCCTGTAATCTTTCCGGTCTCATCCACATCAATTCTTACTGCTGCCGGAACTTTTGGAAGTCCCGGCATCGTCATGATTTCACCGGTTAATGCCACAATAAATCCTGCACCTGCAGAAATCTTTAAGTTACGAACTGTAACTTCAAAATCCGTCGGAGCGCCCAGTTTTGTCGGATCATCTGTCAGACTGTACTGTGTTTTAGCCACACAGATCGGGCAGTTTCCGAATCCGAGTGCTTCCAGTTCTTTTGCCTGTTTCTGAGCCTGAGCAGTAAGAACAACACGTTTTCCACCATAAATCTTCTGAACGATCTGATTCAATTTATCTTCTATACTTCCCTCAAGTTCATAAGAATATGAGAATTCATTCGGTTCTTCGCAAAGTCGGATCACTTCTTCCGCAAGACGGATTCCGCCTTCGCCGCCTTTTGCCCATACTTCAGAAAGGGCAACATTTACTCCGAGCTCTTTACATTTTGCTTCTACAAGATCAAGCTCTGCCTTGGTATCGGTCGGGAATGCATTGATTGCAACAACACATGGAAGCTTATATACATTTTTAATATTGCTTACATGCTTGAGCAGGTTCGGAAGTCCTTTTTCAAGTGCTTCAAGGTTCTCATTATTAAGGTCTGCCTTTGCCACACCGCCGTTGTATTTCAGTGCACGTACGGTTGCTACGATCACAACTGCGTTCGGCTTGATGCCTGCCATACGGCACTTGATATCAAGGAATTTCTCTGCTCCAAGGTCCGCACCGAAACCGGCTTCTGTGATCGCATAGTCTGCAAGCTTCATAGCCATTCTTGTTGCAGTCACAGAGTTACATCCGTGAGCGATATTTGCAAATGGTCCTCCGTGTACGATTGCCGGAACCTTCTCCAGTGTCTGTACCAGGTTTGGTTTTAAAGCATCTTTAAGAAGAGCTGCCATCGCACCTTCTGCATGAAGGTCTCCT
>JAXFTO010000013.1:0-4977 GCA_034176745.1 Bariatricus sp.
CACCCCCACTCTTATCACATCGATATTGTCAACCTTATCGTAATGAGTCTGCTTGTCGTGTGAGAAGCATATCACCACATTATGATATTCAGTAAGTCCCTCAGCAAGCTGCTGTGCGACATTCTCTATTCCTCCAAGGTCAGGATAATAGTATTTGGAAATATGCAGTATCGTTTTCATTGCCATGTAATGATATTATTTTCTTATACAATTTGAATGAGTAGAACCTTTTTCAGCTATTCTTCCTCTGCGAACCAGTTTCCAGTAAGAATAAGTTCTGAGGCATTTGCCCGTCTTGTCATGTAATCGGCAGACATCTTGGGTATAGGTCGGAAAATGCTATTTCCAACACCCCGCCACTCGTGATCAATGCCAAAGAGATCAATCAATGTGGGGAAAACATCAACCTGTTGTATAGCCCTTTCTTCTTCACCCATGGAGATGTTTGCATTTATGATGTAGAATGGCAAACTACAGTTACCCAACTGCTCTGGCGACATGTTCAGCAACACAGGATGGCTTTCGTGGTCGGCAAGGATAACGATAACTGTTTTCTCGTATTTGCCAGAATCTTTCAGGCACTTTATGTATTTTCCGAGTGCTTTGTCTGTAAACCAGCATGCCCGCAGATAGTTGCAGTATTCTGTTGAGTAGTTATTTGGGAATACCAGTGGGCAATCCTTCAGGAATTCTCTCCTTTTGTCGTACGGGCTATGCATTGAAGCTGTCAATATGACATGGAAGAACGGCTCGCGCATGGTTCGCTCACACTGTATGGCTTTCTCAATCAGCTCTTCATCATTGCTAAGCCTTGCGCCTGTGTCAGAGAGAGAAGAAGCGAGGGAGTCTATTCCATACACACCGTTCACCTCATCCTGGTGCCACATGAATTTCTTTGTTGGTATGGTCATGTAAGTGTAGAATCCCTTCTGTTGCTTTAGAAGAGCAGGAAGTGATACCATTGTCTTGTGGGAAAGACTTGTCACTGAAATCCCGTTCTGTTCAGGAAATAATCCTGTGAAATACATCAGCTGAGCGTCACTGGATTCTCCTAAAGCGGAGTTGTCTTCCATATTCCCGTTGTAGTATGTTCCCTTAAGATGTTTCAAGGCATTGAGGACAGGAGTAACCTCACAACCGTTAACCTTCATGTCAGAGACACAAGCGAGATAGGACTCCACAATAACCATGGAGACGTTATACCTCTCTGGAAGAGTAAAAGCGTCAGAGTATTGCGGCTTAATATTTTCCTTCTTTTCTTTTAGGAAGGATATTATCTCTGCCTTTTCTTCCTGTGTCAGCACCTTGTGTGTATTGGGATAGAATATTGAAAAGAAGAATGCTGTACGCAGAAGTCCGTATGAACAGAAATACATTTTCTGCTCGAGTATTACCCTTCTGTGGAATTCATCTCCTTGAGTGGAGGAGATGTAGTCGGAGATGCTTTCTGGTTGTTCCCCCTGATATATATTGTAGGCATCAGAGATGAATGTATGGGGCAATATTACTAAAAGCAGCATACAGATCAGTTTCTTCCATTCCATTCGTCCTTGCAGTCCTTCCATAACGTCTCTCTTCATGAAGCAAAGCCATTGTGGTTTGAATACTGTCATGAGGAATATGGCAGATGTGAAAACGAGTAATACATCTGATAGCCTTAATGCTGGAACAATGAATTCAGTCCACCACATTCCGTCAAGATTCTTCGCCTCTGCCAAAGCTCCTACTGAAAGATATTGATGGAAGTATCGTGAATATCCAATGTTTGCGATGTCAACGACAAGCCAGAAAAACCATGTTGCAGTATATGCTACCTTTTTGTGGCGAAAGAGAGTGATTGCTCCAAATACAAGCAGAACGGTCAGAATGTCAAAGACTATAAATGTTAGCGCACGGTAGAGCCACAACATGTTGATACTGTCGCCATCCAGTACGCAGTAGTGCATATAGACGTGGTTCGTGAATATGCAAGCAACGGCAATCAGCTGATTCTGATATTTCTTGAATATGTTTTTGAATAATTCCATAAGAGAGTTCTTTTTTCAGAGATTAGCAAGAAGATTTTTTGCAGACAGTCTCCATGAGAACCGTTCGAGATTTTTATTTCCACAGAGAAGGATTTCCTTCCGTTCTTCGGTCGTAAGGTAAAGAGCAGAGGTTATTGCATTTCTGATTGCTGTGATATCTGTGGGGTTAAAGAAGATGGCTGAATTTCCGCAAACCTCTCTCAATACAGGAATGTCAGAAGCCAAGACAACTGTATCGGATGCCATCGCCTCTATTGGTGGCAGTCCGAAGCCCTCGTAAAGAGAAGGAAATATGAAGGCAATGGCATTAGAATACAACACCTTTAGTTCCTCGTCTGTTACTCTTCCCAAGAACTCAATGTTACTATATGAATGTGAGCCACTACTTTCCTTTCCAAAGACATTATTCTTTCCACCTACAATCTTCAACTGGCAGTTTGGAAGTTCTTGAAAAGCCTCTATCAAACGGTTGAAATTCTTACGTGGGTCAATAGACGAAACGGCAAGGAAATAAGGCTCCGCTGGTGAAGTCCTTATTTCTCCAGGATGAATACAGTCAGGATGGAATTTCTCTCTGTCCACAGCGTTATAGACCACCTCTATCTTCTCTTCAGAGAGAAAAGGATAGAATCGCATTATTTCGTTTTTTGAAAATTTACTCACAGTAATTATTTTCTCTGAAGTCTTAGCAGCAAGAGGAGTCATAATCCTGTAGTAATGGTAGTATGCTTTTGAGAACCATGATGGATTCTCCAAAAAGGAGAGGTCGTGTATGGTCATTATTTTCTTTGGTATGAGAATGCTTCCCAAGCCTGTGAAACTCAGAAGAACATAGTTTCTCTTCCCAATGAAATAGAAAGGAAGAACAAGTTGCTCCCATAGATGTGAATGGCAGATTCCGAAGCGCACAATTCTGAATCCAGAAATGTCGTACGCCTCATTTATCTCCCCTCTTTTCGGGCACAGCAAGACAATGTCTGCACCCTCAGAACAAAGGGCACGACACATCTCGTATGCGTATCTCTCAACACCTGTCGGTCGAGCCAAGAGAAATCTTGCGTTTATGTATATTTGTCTGTTGAGTTTTTTCATTTTTTAGACAAAAGAATCAGGTACTATGTTACTGCTGATTATCTTTTAGTGAGATGTGTTTTTTCCAAAACTCCTCGTATTCCCATTTCAGAAAAGCATGGCATCCGAAAGGAAGTTTCCCCGTTTTCTGGTAAAGCATAGAAGGATGAACCTCAAAGGCGAAGTGAGACGCCTCTTCAATGGAAGGCAAGTGGGAGTGAAGCCCCCACGAATGGTTTGACCATTTTCCAAAGATAAGGTCCTCATTTGCGTGATGCGAGATATAATAATCCAGTGTGTTCCCTATTCCGAAGGATTTCAGTATTACAGTAGGAATAATTCCAAGTCTACGGATAGGATGAAGAGTGAAGTCCTCTGTATATTTTCCCAAGTTCCAATAGAAACGTATAATCTCTATTGGCTTCACAAGAGGTAGAGACCGGTTGTGTCTTGTAATCTTTAGACAATGAGAAATCTTACGCAAAGAGAATCCTCCGTTGCCAATACCGAGAATTTTCTTCGTGTACCTTTCCTTTGTGTATGCATGGAATAATGGGGCTCCGATATAATCATATCCTTTCCCACACCAGTAATCCAACTGATCCTCAAATATCCATACATCCAATTGGCAAATAAGCATATATTCGTAATGAAGGAACCTTTCGTAGAATTCCGATGAGAAGCAAAGCTCGTTGTATCCGTCTATTGATTCAAAGAAATGCGTATTGAACAGTTCTGTGTATATGTTTTTTCCTTCTTTTTCTGCAATTGCGATGTATTCATCAAGGCAGCATTTGCTGTGTGTCACAATACAAATGTCGTAGTTTTTTAACACATGAAGTGTTTGTCTGAAAGATTCCCTCTCAGACCTTTCCGGATTATTCTTATAAAGCGGAATTACTACTACACATGTTTTCTTTTTTGTCATAGCACGAATTTTCTAATCCCTTATAACTTTCTCAATAATCAACAATTTCCAATCTTACTTTGTGATTTTCCATAACAGTCTCCTGAGGTAGAAACCGGTAAGACCTTTGAGAAGGTAATATGTGTCATGGAACACGTCACCAGAGTGACGGTGCTTCTTTACCTGATAACTTTGAATAATTCCTTTCGCAGAATAGCTCAGTCCTCCGTCTTGCATGTTCAAGATGATGGCGTCAATGAACAATGCTTTCATAGGACGGCGAAGGAGAAATTCAAAGTCGGCATTTATATTGAACCGAATATCATAGTTTCCCAATTCCTTGAAGAGACGAGCATTATGTAGAGTAGTGCCATGAGAGACGCAGTTTGTTCCGTGTCGGAACTTATTCCATTCATATTTTTGACCGAAGATTCTCAGCTCCTCACCTTCTGCGTTTATCAGACGACATTTGGCAGAAATAATATCAATGCCATCAATATTATGAGAACGAATAAAATCTCGATATTTCTTGAAAGTGTCTGGTTCATAGAAATCGTCAGCACCAAGAAAGACTATCCATTCGCCATGAGCGGCAGCGAGCCCTTTATTCCATGCATCGTACACTCCTTTATCTGGCTCCGAGATAGTGTAATCAATGCTATTCTTATATTTCTCCACTATCTTCATGGTATCATCTCTTGAGTTACCATCGATAATGATATATTCTATATCGTCTGTTTTTTGGTTTACCACCGATAGAATACTCCTCTCAATAGTGTCAGCCGCATTATAGCTGGCAGTGATAATCGTAATGAGTTTATTTTCCATAATCTGTGATGATATTATTGAATTTCCAGACATTGGCAATCAGTCCTGGGATGTTCACAAGACACATTACCGCCACGAGATATGAGACGCTATGTGTCAGTGTGCATACTCCCCATGCCAACGGCAGGAAGATTATAGTTGCGA
>JAXFTO010000014.1:0-26081 GCA_034176745.1 Bariatricus sp.
TTTTTAACCAGACTTAACACATAGCGATAGACATCTTGATATAACTCGTTGTACATTGATTCAAAGTCCATTGTTATCCTCCCTTCACTAGATTAACGCATGAAGTAACTGAACGTTACAAAATTATTGAAAAATTACTCCACTAGCTTATTACCCTAAAGCAAACAGAATACCGTCACAAGTGTAATGACGGTATTCTAATTATTCTGAATAAGCCTCGTATATGCTATCATAGCATGGCAAAATGCTTTAATGCATTCAAGATCGCATTACGTTTTTCCTCCGAGCACTGCGGCTGTCTTGAATTGTCTGATTTTGCTTTATTATAATTTTCTCTTTCAATAATCCCGCATTCGCGCTTCACCTGAGCAATATACAGATTGCTTACCTGTAATCCGGTCTGTTCCAGCACGTATGCTTTAATTTCTTCATATGTGGCCTTAGCCTCCGCAGAAGTCACATCCAGCTCGTCCATATCTACCTTCACATCAATGGTATTCTTTGCTTCAGAAAGTTTGGACAATAAGCATACCGTCTCCACATGATAAGTCCCAGGAAAAAGATCCACGCACCCAATCCGTTCCACCTGGTACCCTCTCCCCTGCAGCATCTCCAGATCTCTTGCCACACTGGTCGGTTTGCATGCAATATACACCATCTTCTCCACACCAAAATCTATAATCTTCTCCAATGCCTTCGGATGCACACCATCCCTCGGCGGATCCAGAACAATCAGATCCGGCACTTCCCCCAGATCATCAATCACTTTCAATACATCTCCTGCCCAGAAGGTGCAATTTTCAAGTCCATTCAGTCTCGCGTTTTCTTTCGCTGCTTCAACGGCTTCTTCTACAATCTCCACACCGACCACTTTTTTGGCAACCGGTGCAAGAATCTGCGCGATGGTTCCGGTACCGCTGTATAAATCGAAAATCACTTTATCTTTGGTGTCCCCGATATAATCTCTTGCCTTTTCGTACAGTACTTCCGCTCCCAGAGAGTTGGTCTGGAAGAAGGAAAACGGAGTGATCTTGAATTTTAACCCGAGAAGCTCTTCATAAAAATAATCCTTTCCATACAGAACTTCGGTTCCTTCATCTTTAACTACATCCGCGAGACTGTCATTTTTAGTATGCAGGATTCCTGCAATTGTTCCATCCAGTTCAAGTGATGTCAAAGCTTTTACAAGCCCCTCTTTATCCAGTTCGTATTCTGTTGTCGTCACAAGATCAATCAGGATTTCTCCGGTTCTTACTGCTTTTCTCACGAGCAAATGGCGGAAGAATCCTACGTGGCGCATGCGATGATAATAAGGAAGTCCGGTTCCTTTTGCAAATGTAAGAACTGCAGATAATATTCTGCGGTAATCTTCATCAACAATCCGGCAGCCAGTAACATTTACAATATCATGAAAGCTTCCTCTTTTATGCATTCCAAGTGCTAACGGTCCGTCCTTGTATTCATCGCCAAAGGAAAATTCCATTTTATTCCGATATGCTTCATGCACCGGGCTTGCGGTCACACCTTCCCAGATATACTCCCCGTTAACAGCCACATCCATCATGTTCTTGATCTGCTCTTCTTTTAACTTAATCTGTTCCTCATACGGAAGATTCTGATAGGTACAGCCTCCGCATCCTTTCAGAGAATCATCTTCATCCCCACCCGGAATCTGGCAAAAATGCGGGCACACAGGCGCCATCTCCAGCTTTGATTTTTCTAAGACTTCGAGAAGTCTTCCTTCTGCCTGACCTTTGCGAATTTTATTCACGGCAAATTTTACCTTCTGGCCGGGGACCGTATTCTTCACAACAACTTTCTTGTCTTCTCCATCTATAAGTGCAATTCCTTTATTAGGAAACTCCACTTTCTCGATAATTCCTTCGTAGATTTGTCCTTTTTTCATGTTTCACCTCATAAAACGTATCTATTTAAACCAGGCAGATGCCATAAAACAAGGCAGGAACCATTTGCGAATTCCTGCCTCACTTTGTTCTTACTATTACTGTACTTCATCCTCATCACTAAAGAAGTCATCGTCGAAATCATCATCAAAATCTTCGTCGAAATCTTCCAGATAGTCCGGGGTAAAGAAACAATATACTGCATATGCGATCGCTGCAACTGCTGCAACAGCTCCGATAATGGCCAGAACCCAGAGAATCGTCTTCTGCGCTTTGTCCTCTTCCTCTTTCTTGTGGATTAAGTCATTCAATTTCGTTGTAGCAAGCATTTCTTCTATTCTGCTCATGCTTTCACATCCTTTCTGCAATTCACCCAGAATGTTACACTGAGTATCATACGCTCATCAATATGAAATTATTATATCATTCCTATAAATAAATTGCTACCAAATTATAGATTTTTTTAAACAGTTCCTTACTCTACCTTCACAAGTTTTGCAAACATTGCAAACATTTTCTTGACGCCCACCGTGTCAAACTTCACCGTCACTTCGTAGTCCCTGCCGCCTTCCGTAATCTGGGTAACGATTCCTTCTCCGAATTTGATATGGCGCACTCTGTCACCAACATCGTAAGAAAGACCTTCTCCTTTTTTAACCTGGAACTGCTTCGGTGCGGTAAATGCACTCTTGTGGAAATTCTGAAGAGCCTGCTGATAAGAACTTACTTTCTTCACGGGTTCTTCCGGTGCTTCTTTCTTGAAAACAGCTCCTGTGGACATAAGTTCCATCGGGATTTCTTTCAAGAAACGCGACATCTTATTATACTGCGTCTCGCCTCTTACCATTCGCCTTCTGGCACAGGTGAGTGTGAGTTCTTCCTTCGCCCGGGTGATTCCCACATAGCAAAGCCTTCTCTCTTCTTCTACCTCCGAAGGATCGTCCGAAGTAATCGTCATATAGCTTGGAAATAAGCCATCTTCCATTCCTGCCAGGTAGACATGCGGGAATTCCAGACCTTTGGCACTGTGAAGTGTCATCAGCACCACGTAGTCTGTTTCATCATCCAGGCTGTCGATATCGGCCACGAGCGCCACTTCTTCCAAAAATCCTGACAGAGTCGCTTTCTCCCCTTCTGCTTCACATAATTCCTCGTATGCTATGATTTTATTCTTGAATTCTTCAATGTTTTCCAAGCGGTTTTCTGCCTCTTCATCGGTGTCTGCCTGCAGCTCTTTGACATATCCTGTAAGCTCAATGATCTCATCCATCAAATCGGAAATACTCATATGTCCACTCTCTGCTTTTAACTGTTCGATCAGCGCCACAAAGGATTCCAGCTTCCCGATGCTTCGCCCGATTCCGGGAATACTGCGTGCCATCATCAGTGCATCGTAAAATCCGATTTCGTTTTCGGCTGCATAATCCTGGACACGATTGATGGTTGTAAGCCCGATTCCCCGTTTCGGTACATTGATGATTCTTCTGACAGCGAGATCATCTCTTCCGTTCTCGATGGTCTTAAGGTACGCCAGAAGATCTTTGATCTCCCGTCTTGAGTAGAAATTGATGCCGCCAACGATTCGATAGGGAATATTGGATACTACCAGTTTTTCTTCAAACATACGGGACTGTGCATTTGTCCGATAGAGAACTGCACAGTCATGATAAGTTCTTTTTCCGGAATTTACTTCATTTTTTATATTGTTGACTATGTATTCTGCCTCGTCAAAGGCCGTATCAAACTGCCGGAACTGAATCAATTCTCCCTGTCCGTTATCCGTCCAAAGTGCTTTCTCTTTTCGTCCTTTGTTGTTGCGGATCACCGCATTTGCCGCATCCAGTATCGTGGTTGTAGAGCGGTAATTCTGTTCCAGTTTGATGACCTTTGTATACGGGAATACCTGCTCAAAATTCAGGATATTCTTAATATTCGCTCCACGGAATTTATAGATAGACTGATCGTCATCCCCAACAACGCAGAGGTTTTTATATTTCCTCGCGAGAATGCTTACCAGCATAAACTGAACCGTGTTCGTGTCCTGATACTCATCCACCATTATATAGCGAAATCTTTCCTGGTAGCTTTCCAGTACATATGGCTGTGTCTGAAAAAGCTGAACCGTCTTCACCAGGAGATCATCAAAATCCAGCGCATTATTTGCCCGAAGCTGCTTCTCATACTCCGTGTACACCTGCGCGATCTTCTTTTTTGTAAAATCCCCCTCTGCCCGAAGTGCAAATTCCTCCGGTGTCACCATCTCATCTTTCGCGGATGAAATTGCCCCCAGAATCGTTCTCTCTTTTAACATTTTCGTGTCGATCTGGAGATATTTACACACATCCTTCATGAGAGTTTTCTGATCATCCGCGTCATAAATCGTAAAATTGGTATCGTAACCAAGTCTGTCGATATAACGTCTCAGAATTCTCACACACATCGAATGGAAGGTGCTCACCCAAATACTCTCCGAACCGTATCCAACAATTTTATCTACTCTTTCTCTCATCTCTCCTGCCGCTTTATTGGTAAATGTGATGGCAAGAATATTCCATGGGTTCACACCCTTTTCCTCAATAAGATAAGCAATTCTGTGCGTCAGCACCCTTGTCTTCCCCGAGCCCGCTCCTGCCAGAATAAGAAGCGGTCCTTCTGTATGACAAACAGCCTCTCTTTGCTGTTCATTCAGTGAATCATAAATACTCATATTCATCATCCTCATTTGCTTCTTTTGTCTGCCTGCCTCGCCTTTGGCAGACACATTTTTTATTATAATATATAATTCTTAAAATGTCTCTTACTTTTTATTTTTGTATGGACTTTAAAAATTTACTGTGTTAAAATATCAATTAGCGGGGCGTTTCAAAGACCCACACATGAGTTAATTAATTTACGGAGGGACTATAATGAGCCGGAAAATTAGAACAGAAGCTGTTGATTTTTTATTTGATGCCGTTTTAAGTCTGAAGAATCGGGAAGAGTGCTATACTTTTTTTGAAGATGTCTGTACGGTAAATGAGCTTTTATCACTCTCACAGCGTTTTGAAGTTGCCAAGATGCTCAGAGAACAGAAGACCTATCTTGAAATTGCAGAAAAAACAGGTGCTTCAACAGCGACGATCAGCCGTGTGAACCGTTCACTGAATTACGGAAATGACGGTTACGACATGGTTTTCGCCCGTCTTACAGAGGATAAGGAAAAAACCGAAGAATAAAGAAGAGAAAACAGGACGCACCGGGGAATGCGCCCTGTCTTTTATTTATTCTTTCTTTTCTTCTTTGAATCATGCTCCGGTAACGCATCGATCATTTTCTCGATCATCTGCTTCTTCACATATACATCAAAACTCAAATTACAGATAAATGCAAAAGTCTTAAGATACTCTCTCTCTTCTTCCGGTACATCCGCAAAGGTACTTTCCGCAAGCTCGTATAATTCACGGACACTGTCCTGCGTCTGCCCGATCCTGCTCTTCTCCATCTGACAGATTTCTTCATAGACTCGCTCCATGTCAAATCCATCGTCTGCTCCAAAATGCTGTTCCATCATCGGATCCAATAATGTCCCGATATCCTTGATCGACAGAATACTCTTAAAATAATAAATGAAAATCAGTACCAACAGATGTTCCCTGGTATACTTCTTCTTCACCGGAGGGGGCAGAAGATCATTCTTCGCATAATTATTAATCATCGTCTTCGTCAATATCTTATCTTCCGGATATCGCTTCGTGGACTTCAGATGTTCCTCCATGAAAGTTGTTACCTGATCCATATAAAGATCAATATTAGGGATATCGGAAGGCTTGATATAATCGATCCTGCCAATACTTTCCAGAATACTGTTCAATAAATCATCTATGTCTATCGTCATTTCCTCACCTCAATATATTCATTATATAGTAACAAAAACTAGATAGCAAGCATTTTTTCCAGTCGTTCAAGTGAGGTATTTACCACCAGCTCCTCCGGAAAATCACACTCTTCAATCAGCTGAAGCGCCAGATTAAAATTGGCAAGATCAACATCCACGTGCGCGTCACTGCCAATCGAAATCGGGACCTGATACTCCTTGCACAGATTTAACATCTTCCGATCATTTTCTCTGGTGTTCTGGCGGAATCCTCCCGGTTTTAAGGAAGTATTGTTCAGCTCCAGAAGGGTTCCGGTTTCTCTTGCCTTCTTCACAAGTGCCTCATAATCCACCTCGAATCTTCCGTCATCCGGATGTCCGATAATATCGATATGAGGATTCTCCATCGCTGCAAGATAAGCTCCTGTAATGGCTTCCTTCGTCTTTTGTCCCGCATAGCAAGGCGGATGAATACTCGCAATGACCAGATCCAGCTTCTCAAGCACCCCGTCCGGCAGATCCACCGTTCCGTGTTCATCCATAATATTGGCTTCTGTTCCCAAAAATAATTTCACACCACACTGAACTCTTGGAACCACTTTCAGATTCTGGAAATAAAAATCATGACAGCTTCCCGGCATCTTTGGTGCATGTTCTGTAAGAGCGATCGCCTCAAGTCCTTTTTCGGCCGCCGCCTGTGCCATCTCTTTAATCGTATTATATGCATGTCCGCTGGCAATTGTATGCGCATGGGTATCTAAAACAATTTTCATTTACAGTAAGCCTCCTTTTTAATCTCATTCTTCCTTATCTTAAACTCTTTTTTCATTTTTTACAACGGTTTTGCATAGTTTTTCCACGATTACAAAAAATAGTACCGGAGGAAAAAGACCGTGAATTCTATGAATTCTAAAAATTTTATAAAAATGCAGATGCTTAAGTTCGTCTATGCTATACTAATAAAAAACAGAATTATGCAGATTTACTCTGCAAAGCGATTTACAACAGAGAGGAATTTTATGAATTTATTATCAGCTCTTGGAAGCGCACATTTTTTTAATCACAAAGTACGCCTTCTTCCCCTCACAACTCCATGGGGTGAGGCGCTTGATCCTGATCATGTTCTGGAAGAATACCCAAGACCGCAGATGATACGTGATAATTTTTTAAGTCTGAACGGCTATTGGGACTATACCATCATTTCTTCTAAAAAGCATAAAACCGTAAGTTCCGGGAGGATTCTGGTTCCATTTTCACCGGAAGCTCCTCTTTCCGGTGTTGGGAAACAGCTGCAGCCGGAGGATACCCTGATCTGCGAAAGGGATCTTCCCGAACGGATTCTTCCCCCTTATGGGAAACGATGTATTCTCCACTTTGGCGCCGTTGACCAACATGCCTGTATTCTTATTAATGGCCATACTGTCACCGAACACACGGGAGGATACCTTCCATTTTCGGTGGATATTACAGATTTGCTAACCGAACGGTCAAATCTTCTTACCGTTTGCATCGAAGATAAATCCGACCGTTCCTATCATAGCTGCGGAAAGCAGAAATTAAAACGTGGAGGGATGTTCTATACCGCACAAAGCGGAATCTGGCAAACGGTATGGATTGAATGGGTGCCGGATATTTACATTACCGAAATGCATCTGACCCCACATTATGACAAAGAAACGGTTCATGTTTCTCTGAAAATGAACCGTCCTGTTCCTGCCTGCCGAGATGAAGATGCAGTCATCTGCCACGTTCTTGACGCCGACGGAAACATCATTTCAAAAGGCACCTGCACGAATTTTTCTGATTCTCTATGCAACTATTCGTGCTACTGTGACGTAGACCGGATGCAAAGCTGGACACCAGATCATCCCTATCTTTACCAACTCCATGTACGCGCCGGCAAAGATGAAGTGACCGGATATTTTGCCATGCGGACCTATACGATTGAGAAAGATAAAAACGGTTACTCCAGATTTTGTCTGAATCACAATCCACTCTTTTTAAATGGAGTTCTCGATCAGGGATATTGGCCGGATGGGCTCTACACGGCTCCTTCCGACGAAGCCATGATCTACGATATTCAAAAAATGAAAGAGCTTGGGTTCAACATGCTTCGCAAACATGTTAAGATTGAACCGGCAAGATGGTACTATCATTGCGACCGCCTCGGTATGATCGTTTGGCAGGATATGGTAAACGGAGGGGCCTACCATGCGCCTTGGATGACCTGGCTTCCGGCACTGTTTCCAAAGTTCAAAGTAGCATTAAGTGACCGGATGTATCTTCTTCTCGGACGGAAAAATATCCATAGCAGAGAAGAATTTATCCACGAATGCCGTGACACCGTGGAGGCTTTAAAATGTTTCCCCTGCATCAGCACCTGGGTGATCTTCAACGAAGGATGGGGACAGTTCGATTCTAAAAAGCTTACCCGAATGTTCCGCGAACTGGATCCGGAACGACTGATCGACTCCGCAAGCGGATGGTTTGACCGCGGACAGGGAGATTTTAAGAGTGAGCACAATTATTTCGATAAACAATTTGTAAAACCGGAGCGGCGTGCTTTTGTCATCAGTGAATACGGTGGTTATGCCTGTCAGATAAAAGGGCATGTCAGCACACGCAGTGTTTATGGGTATCGTGTTTACCAGAATGCAAAGGATTTTAATACTGCTTTTCACCGTCTGATGGCGGAGGAAATCGAACCTCTGAAAAAGAAAGGGCTTTGCGGCGCGGTTTATACACAGGTATCGGATATTGAAGAAGAAGTGAATGGGATACTTACCTATGATCGAAAAGTCTGTAAGGTGGAGTAGGGTGAGATGGGACGCTTTGTCTCCACAAATATGGGATGCAAGACGCGCTCTCGCTCGGAGGGAAACGCAGCGGTACTAAGCTTTCAGGGACGCCGCTATCTGCGGCTTCTGAAAGCAAGTGCCGGCGTTTTCCTACGGTCTTGCATCCCATATTTGTGGAGCTAAAGCTGTGTATCTCGTGGGGTACTCTGGTAGATCGTATGTTGTAATTTGATTTGGCGCATGGGCGGGTCTTTTCCCAGCATGTTTATGAGCAGATTCGGGTATTTTTCTTCGTCCCATTCCAGGGGTTCTGATTAAAATGTTACACAAAAAAAGGAGATTCTCAAACTTATCTCCCAAACCGTAAAACTCTTGAACCTACTCTTTAGCTGTCCGAGGAGCCCCAGCCCAAGCAACAAATCTATCTGATGCAAGGACCGTAGGAAAACGCCGGCACTTGCTTTTGGCAGCCGCAACAAGCGGCGCCCCCAAAAGCTTAGTACCGTTGCGTTTTCCTCCGAGCGAGAGCGCGTCCTGCAGCAGATAGATTTGTCGCTTGGGCGTCCCTCCTCCACCGATCCCCTACTTACCAGAAAAGAAATGCTTTATAAACACATACATCACAATCACAAATGCTAGCAGATATCCCAGCACTCCAATCGCCGGGATCCCCCAAAGCTTCGGCCTCATATCCGTAGTACAAATAATACTGGAACTAATGAGCAGTGCCATTACCCAAAGCCCCATAACGATATTTCTGACCAGCCTCCTAAGGAGCCACGCAAAATCCTTCGACACACGCAAGTCCAGATTGATCTTGGTCTGTCCTTTCATATACCCTTGCAAAATATCCGCCGTAAGTGACGGAATATCAAGCGCTTTAGTGATAGAGCGATACAGGCGTTTTCCATCGGATTTTAGTTCCTTCTTCCACTGACCGCTCTCAAAAAAGCTGTTCTTAATACGGACTGCCGCAATTTCTACCATATTTATTTCCGGAGAGATTTCCGCAAGAACTCCCTCCATATTAGTAAGACCTCGTGCGAGCATCGTGAGTCCATGGGGCATGGAAATCTTATTTTCTTTCATGATTTCCATCAGTTCTTGAATCAGTTCGGCAACATCGATCTCACCCATTTCAGCGGTTCCGTATTTTGCCATTAGATTACTGATGTCATCGTACAGCCTGCTCTGGTCCGGCTTACCACGGAAATCACCAAGAGCAAGCACCGCATCCTGGATAACTCCAATATCATTTGTAGCCACACCACGGACAGCATTAGAAATCTGTTCTCGGTCTCTTTCCGTAAGGCGTCCCATCATTCCCATGTCGATCCAGACGATTTTCCCTTTTCTGACACGGACATTTCCAGGATGCGGATCTGCATGGAAGAATCCATCCTCCATCACCTGTTTGATATAGTTATCCACTAATTTCGTTCCGATTTCATTTAAGTCATATCCATTATCAAGCAGCTGCTTTTTATCATCAACCGCAAATCCGTCAATGTATTCCATCACCAGCACATGCGCAGTGGTGTATTCCCGGTAAAGACGGGGCGTTTCTACGAATGCGATTTCCTGATTCTTCCTCGAAAATTCTTCCATGTTGGAAGCTTCGGCCAGAAAATTCATCTCTTCTTGTGTTACCATCCATAGCTCGTCCAGCACCATATCCAGATCTACCATATCTTTTAAGCTTCCGGGCGGCACTAATTTCACAGCTTTATGTAGAAGACCGATATCCCTTGCCATGATTTCATAGATTCCTTTTCGCTGTACCTTTATGACCACCTGCTCTCCGCTTTTTAAAACAGCACGGTGTACCTGCGCGATGGATGCAGCGCCCAGGGGCACTTCTTCAATACTTGCGAAAACATCATCCCACGCGAAACCATAGGATTCTTCGATAACTTTCTTCACCTGTTCAAACGGCATCGGTGTGACTTCGGAATGTAAACGCATCAGTTCTTCACAATATCGTTTCGGCAGGATATCCGAATGAAGGGACATGATCTGACCCAATTTAATATAAGTCGGTCCCAGATCTTCCAGAATCAGCCTCAGCTTCTCCGGAGTGACGCCTCTAGTGATTCCATGCTTTTTAAGCACTGCCGTCATCTCTTTTAATCTGGAACCGTATCCTTTTGATTCCTTGCTCCGGCCTTCGCTATTCATTCACTTCCTGGCACTCTTCATTTGTTAATTCCGGTGCCTTCTCCTCATCTGCACAGCATCCACCAGCTTCTTCTTTGACACATTCTTCCTTTACACCTTCATCCTTCGCATCTTCTTCACTTTCGAGAATCTGGATTCTTTCCTTCAGCTGTGCAAGCTGCTCAGGTGTCATTTTTTCTAACAGTTCATCCAATTCTTCCGGGGTTGAAGTCTTCACTGAAACATTCATATTCTCTTTCACAGTTTTCTTGATATTATATTTCAGTTCCTGATTCAAAACCTTTCCGCGCTCTACGGTCTCTTCACCTTTTTTCGCCATCTCATCAATGATCTCTTTTGACTTCTCTGCAGTAATCGCTGCTCCTCCGATCCCTGCAAGTACAACCTTCTTTAATCCTTCACCTAAATTACTCATAATCTTTCTCCTCATACCGCTTTTTTGCGGCTTTAGTTAAATAATACTGTAACTGTTCAGAGCCAACCTCGAAAACACTTCGTGTTTCCTCAGTGTGGCGTATCCGCCAAATAGATATGTACAAAAAAGTGCTCACGAATGCAAGCATTCATCGCCCTTTTTTGACAAATCTGCTTGGCTCTGAACAGTTACATAATACTCAGAAACTCAAGTCCTTTCGGTACAAAAATAATAGATCCTGCGATTGCAGCCATGATTGCCGCAATCAGAACCGCTCCTGCTGCTGTATCCTTCGCAATCTTCGCCAGCGGTTTTCTCTCCTCTGTGACCAGATCCACTACTGCTTCGACGGCGGTATTCACAAGCTCCAGCGCCATCACCAGTCCAAAAAGTATCAGACAGATACACCACTCCAACACCGAAAGACCAAGAATCGCTCCGGCCACCACGACCAGAACAGCGACTGTACAGTGAATCTTCATGTTCCGTTCCTTCTTGATACAAGTTGAGATTCCTTCAAAAGCATATCCGAAACTCTTCTTTAACGGATCCTTTTTTTCAACGGCCATTTGCATCACCTACCTCATATTATGAACTTATTTTAGCAAATTACACACATTATGAACAGTGTTTTTATACTTTTTTCACACTTTTATACAAAGAAAAGGAAATCTAGTAAAAGCCCGCCGCATGGCGAGCTTTTTATCTTGAAAGAAGATAAAGCCTCCGGCGGATTGCAGAGACGTACTTGAATATCTGACTATCTGTCTTCTATTCTTTATTCATGTCGCAGTGCTTCAATTGGATTCAGTTTGGATGCCTTCACTGCCGGTACGAGTCCGAATACGATTCCGATGATCATCGAAAATACAACAGCAATCGCACAGGCAGGGGCACTATATACCACGGGTACTCCCATCACGTTTGATAGCATCTGCGCAAGCACAATTCCACACACTACCCCCAGAAATCCTCCCAGGCTGGTAAGCACTGCGGCTTCTGTGAGGAACTGTCCCAGGATTACTTTCTGTCTTGCACCAAGTGCCATCTTAAGTCCGATTTCTTTGGTACGTTCTGTCACAGATACCAACATAATATTCATAACGCCGATACCGCCCACCAGAAGAGAGATTCCCGCAATCCAAATCAGCTGCGTGTTGGTAGATTCTGAAAGGCTTTGTAAATGTGCCGCCTGCTCCAGAATGTCATTTGCTTTGTATGCGTACATCGAATTCTGTATCTGGGTAGCGTTCAGACTTTCTGCTACATTATTTCCAGCTACTGTCATGTCATCTGTAGAGGTCGCCTGTACTGCCACATACTGCGGTTCATCATAGCGATAAATGATAGGCCATGTGCTGTCCGGTACGAAGATTGCACCGGAAGAGGTATCCATATACATCCAATAATCTTCTACCGTCTGAATATTCGGTTCTGATGTACTTAACTGGGATGCCACACCTACAACTGTAAATGGCTCTCCATTCACTTCAAGGATTTCTCCGATTGGGTTCTTTCCTTCGAATAATTTTGTCGCCGTCTTCATGTCAACAATGACGACTTTCCGAAAATTCTCATAATCCGATTCCAGGAAGCCGCGTCCATAATTGATTCGATAACCATTGACGGAAAAATAGTTTTCATCAATTCCATACAGTTCGCCGTTGAAGATACTGTTCTTATAATATACATTATCCACCCATGAGCGCTGGTGATATAATGAAGTTGCTTCAACACTTTCTAATTCATCCAGTGCCGCTCTCGTCTCTTCCGTAATCACGGATACACCTTCCGGAACAGGTGAATACTGCAGATCGACTTCGTATCCATCCTGCATCAGTTTCACCGTGACCACATTATTTCCGGCCCCGATCAGATTTTCCTTAATCTGCTCGTTGGTACCTTTGATAGTCGATACGATGGTAATAATAGAAGAAATGCCTATGATGATTCCAAGCATAGTAAGAAAAGACCTGAATTTATGGCTCCAGAGGCCCTGAAAAGATAATACTATATTTTCTCCCATTTCTGTCCCTCCTTAATAGTTATAGAATTCATCTGCTGTTGCATCTTTGGTCTTCGCACCATCAAAAACATCTTTTCCATAAGGAAATGCAACATAATCTTCAGCTGTAATACCGCCTAAAATCTGTGTGTAGGAACCATACAGATCACGTCCCGTCTGGACATCCCGCTTTTCTAACACACCTTTTTCATTTTTGACATAAACATAACTCTTTCCGTTTTCGGTCCGGATGAACATATTTTCAAGGTAAAGACTGTCCACGGACTGTTCCTGATTCTGATAGGTTATGTCTACATAATCACTCTCCTGCAGCTGGGCTTCTTCGCTGACAAATACACGGAAAGGATAATGGGATACATTATTATTTCCGTCGGACCATGAAGAACTGTTGGTTGTTGGATAAGACATAATTTCTATGATCTCACCTTCACAGCTGGTTCCGGTCATCCACGAATTGATCTGCACCATCTGTCCGACCTTCACCTGATCTAACTCCAACTCACTCATGGCGCCTTCTATATAATACCCGCCGCCACCGGACACTTCTACTACCGCTTCACCGTTTCTATAAGCTTCATCCGGATCGCGCACTGCTTTTACTGTGCCGGTTACAGTACTCTTTACCACACCATCCTCTGTTTCGCTTTGCATCTTTCTTAATTCTAATTCTGCAATCTTAATGGAAATCTTCAAGTCCGAAATCTCCTGTGCCTTTTCTGACCGCAATTCTTTCAGTTCTGCAGCCGTGTAATCAGAACCGAATTCTTCATAATAAGGCTCTTTCTCGGCATCGTATTTTAAAATGTCATCCGGAAGCTCCGGCTGATAGATTTGCATGGAAATCTTCTCTCCCGTTTTTCTCAAATAGAGTCCGTAGCTTTCCAGAATTTCCCCGTTCAGTGCATTCTGATCTCTGATCAATAAAACTACATAGCATTCCTTAGTTGCGACTTCCTCTGATTCTTCGCTGTCTGTCTCACCAAAGAGTACAGAGAACATCTCTTCATCAATCATTTGATCCATACTCCAGAGATAATAATAAGGATCTTCTGCCGTTCCGCTTCCCCGAATCAGGTACGGCGGTGTCTGCACCAGATAATTGATATTGTTATCCGGCGTGATCAGCCTGCTGGAATGTGGCGTCATGGCCTTTAAGTCTTTCAGCTCTTTTTCCGCCATAGTTAGCTGCAGTTTCAGACGCTGAAGTTCGATTTCGGCTTTTTTCACTTCAAGGGATGAAAGTGTCGTATCAAAGCTTAAAAGCGGATCCCCTTCATGAACCTGCTGCCCTTCCTGCACATAGATTTCATTGACTTTCTGTGTGTCGGAAATCATGATTTTCTGAAGTTTATCCGTCGTCACCATGCCGGACGTCTCCGAACTGTCTCCCCAGTATTCTGTCATGGCAAAATCGGTGACTGCATAGACATTTACCGGCTCTTTCTGTGCATTGCGAAGAAGCACCATTCCACCCCAGATCACTGCGATACCAAGTACGGTCCCGCCCGCGGTCATCAGGACTTTTTTTGCTTTTTTATTCATGTTCAGCTTCATCTGCTGCACCTCCCTCTGACAGGACGCCGTCTTTAATGAATTTTACTGATTCTGCATAATTGGCAATATTCCGGTCATGGGTAATCATAATAATGGTTGCTCCATTTTTATGGAGCTCATCAAACAGTTCCATAACCTGCTTTCCGGAAGCAGAGTCCAGTGCTCCCGTAGGTTCGTCTGCCAGAAGCAGTTTCGGATTACCGACGATAGCCCTTGCGATTGCCACCCTCTGGCACTGTCCTCCGGAGAGCTGATCCGGTCTGTAATCAATTCTTTCGGCAAGTCCCACCGTCTCCAGTGCTTTTTTCGCCAGTTCCCGGCGCTCCTCTTTCTTCATGCCACGGTATACCAGCGGAAGAGCAACATTATCCAGTGCTGTCAGCTTCGGCAGAAGGTTGAATGACTGGAACACGAATCCGATTTCCTGATTTCTCACATCGGCCAACTGATTGCCGTTACATGACGTAATATCTTTTTCTCCCAAAATGTAGGAACCGGAAGTAGGCGTATCCAGGCATCCGATCAGATTCATGAGAGTGGTTTTTCCCGAACCGGACGGCCCCATAATTGCCAGATAATCCCCCTCGCTTACCGTGAGACTGACATTATTTAAAACTTTGGTGACACCTTTTCCCATTGGAAATTCTTTGCAGATATCTTTCATTTCCAAAATCATTCTGCCACCCCCGCTTCATCCATGACAGTAATGTCTTCTTCCATCATATCGTCTTCTATAATTTCCGAAGCATCCGGCCTCCCACCGTCTTCTACGCTTTCGCCTCCTTCGCTAAATATAGCTTCATCATAGGTCGAACATTCCATGCCTTCTTTTAACGTATCGTCCGGGAATGAAATATAATCTGTGATCTCAAGCCCATCCTCTATCACATAAGTATCTATATCTTCCAGATATTCCCCAAGGATTACATCCCGTTTCTCAAGCTTTCCATTCTTCCCCTGTGCCCATACCCATGGTTCACTTTCGATGCCATTCAGATAATAAGCCGGCAACTGGATTCCTGTTGCTTCTTCCGCATTGTCCCCATACTGCATTTCCAGATACACATGCTGTCCCATCATGAGATTTTCATCATTTTCCAACTCAACATAAAATGCGTACTTGCTGGAAGACGCTGTGTCCTGTTCTGAATTATAATTGTTCTCCTGCTGCACCGGATTCTGCCAGTCGATCATACTAACGGTTCCGTTCCATACCGTATCGTCCACACGAGAATGCACCATTACCTGCGTCCCCTCAGAAACTGCCTGTGCATTACTTTCATTAACATAACCTTTTACCTTATAAGCACCGGTCTCCACGATCGTGATATAAGGACGAAGATTTCCATAATCATCCGTTTCTCCGTTTTCATTGATACTCTGTACGACACCGTTAATCGGAGACTTCACTTCCAGAGAATTCAGCGTCTCATTCATCTTCTCAATTTCTTTTTCTTTTGCAGAAATGTTATACTGAGTCTCCAGAATCTGCGCATCCGCCTCCTGAATCTCCAAAGTGTACTGAAGCTGCTGGTCTGAACTTACCTGCTTCTTTTCTTTTTCCAAAACCGCCTTTTCCTTCTCTTTTACAGTAACGGTATTCTTCATCTGTTCCAGTTCCAGCTTGGCCTTTTCCAGATTCAATGTAATCTGCTCGGTATCGTATGTAAACAATACCTGATCTGCCGTCACCTCATCGCCGACGGCAACCAGAAGCTCAGCCACGGCTTCTTCTTCTGATTTCTTGATCTCTGTCTCACTTTGCGGAGTAACAACGCCTGCAAATGTATCAGTAAGCCCTACCGGTCCAATCCCACAGATCATTCCGACAGATTCCACATATGCCACATCAGTGCTCTTGCTGCTGCATCCCGCTATTGTTGAAACAGTTAACCCTAACACCAACATTATTGAAATTCTTCTCATGATTCTCCTCCTCACTCTGACATACTCATAAATATAATATATCATACTCACAATCCATTGTCTCAATATTCTGAAAATATATGTTCAATCTTTAAGAATTCTTAAGATTTTAACTATCCAAACAAATGAAAATTTTTGATACTCACATTTTTCTCCTCCATGCATACCTTAAATCAGATGCTTATTTGTTCAGGAGGATTTTATGAAAAAGAAATTACTGTCTGTACTTTTGTCAACTGTTTTACTTGCAGGTATTCTGCCTGCGTGCTCAGTAGGAGAGAATGCCGGGAACAATGAATCTACGCCCCCGACAGAAACGACCACCTCGAAACAGGCGAAAGAACCAGAACTCACGAAAGTTACACTAAATGAAGTAGCGCATTCTATTTTCTACGCACCGCAGTATGTTGCTATTGAAGAGGGATACTTTGAGGAGGAAGGAATTAATTTAACGGTCGTGACTGGTTTTGGAGCTGATAAAGTAATGACTGCTGTTCTTTCCGGTGAGGCTGACATTGGTTTTATGGGAAGTGAATCTTCGATTTATACTTATCAGGAAGGGGCAAATGATGTGATCGTCAATTTTGCCCAGCTTACACAGAGAGCCGGAAATTTCCTTGTCGCAAGAAAGGAAATGAAGAATTTTTCATGGGATGACCTTAAGGGAAAGACCGTTCTCGGAGGGCGAAAAGGTATCATTCATTATATAATGTAAATCTTGAAACGATTATTATATTATGTAACTGGATTGATGGACTGAATAGTGCGAAAACCGCACAAACAGCTGCTTTCTAAGTATTTTATACATAGGGAAGGCACTTCAGAATGATATGATACCTCTAAAGCAGACAAGTTAAACAGCCAAAATCTGCTTTAGAGGTATCAGTTTAGTATGATAATATTATTCCTGACTGCCGCGTTTACTAAACATCATTCCCACTCCGAGGATTGCTGCCGCGAACAGCATCTGTATCCCGATGCCCATCCAGACCGTCGTCTGCTGTGCGCCGGACAGAGTGCCATTATCGGCAATGGTTTCATTCACAATCTCATACCAGTATACCGGCAGGAAATGTGCTGCTGTGCGGATACCCTTTCCCAGTACGCTCATAGACACAAATACCCCACAGGTGAAGCTCATGCCCAGAGAGATCACGTTGACCACCCCGTTGACAATCTCTTCCCGCTCTACCAGAATACCCACACAGAATGCGATCGACAGCGATACCAGCATCATAACAAAAGAATTCAGCAGATAATATCCCAGATTCCGGTCTGTCAAAAAGTCTTTCGTGTATAACACCGTCGGCATCAGCATACAGATGAGCCAGAATCCGATTCCAAAGACTATATATCCCATTACCAGCTGTACATTCTGGCTGAAAAGGGATGTAGCGGAACAGCGGATTCTCTGCCGGACATCCTTCTTCCGATAGGCGATCATAATAAAGCCAATAATGTAGCACAGCACCGAAATCATCATATAAGGCATGAACTGGAACATATAGGCATGAGCCGGCCGTTCTCCGCCGTACCCGTTCTTATCCAGCAATGTCACTTCTGTTTTCGTTTCCTCGATTTTTTTCACTTCCTCCACAGCTTCTTCTACTGTAAACCCGGACGCTTTCAGCACCCGCACATCATTGAGGAAGGTATCAATCTGTTGATCCACATAGAAAGCACTGGTAGTTCCCGGAATTTTCGTTGTTTTAAGCTTTTCGGTTCCATCCAGACATTTTTCTTCAAATCCTTCCGGAATCGTCAGTACATAATAAATATTTCGGTAAAACAGATTTTCCTGGATCACATTTTCATCGTCTTTCAGTGTCACCAGATCATGCTTTTTCCCAAGGTATTCCTTTAAGCTTTCTGCCAGAGCCCCTCCATCCCTATCAATAACCGTGATTTTCAGGCGCTCTTCCTCAAATTGGGTGGTTCCTTTACCCCCGGTCAGCATCTGTATGGAAATGCAGATAGACATAAAAATGACAAGATACAGGATACACATAAAAATGTTCCGTTTAATAAGCGTTATAAATCCTTTAAATACTGTCATATCGTTCCCTCCTTGTCACCAGAAATGCCACCAGCACGAAACCTGCACTCATCAGAAACAGAGTCAGAAGATTCCTGTTCATCCGCGCAGCATCATTAAATACCGCCATACAGTAATAAGAATCACTGAGCACTGCCGCCGGATTCAGTCGGTTTACAATCGGAGCATGCTGTTCCAGAATATTTTTCATATCTCCAAACATAAGCCCCGCCAAAAATCCCGGAACCAGTGTAACCATTACCGTAAATCCCATTTTCACACCAAAAGATAATCTGCTGACACTTCCAAGCAGAATTCCGGCTGAAACTCCGATCATGCTTCCCATAAGATTGACCAGAATGATTCCTCCCGGGTTTCCACCCAGATCAATTCCCAGCACAAAACGGATAAAGGCCGTCAAAACCATGATATTTGCAAAATGAATCCCGAAAAGCACCAGAAATACGGACAGAAGCATCCTCATTTTATGTGTCGGTGTAATGCACTGCCTTGCTCCCAGCGCCGACAGATTTGCCTGGCTGTCACAGCAGCCTTTCACTCCCAGAAACGCTCCGGACAGGCATGCATAGGCAATCAGAGCAAAGAAATAGGTAATGTTCGGATTCATCGTTCTGCCGCCCACGCTAACTTCCTCTGTCGTCTCACGCCAATTGCCCAACTCATCTATTACCTCATTCAGTTTTTCCGGATGATGTTCTGCCACTGTCATGATCATCTTTGTATTCTTCTGATACGTATCCAGCAGAGATTTCAGAATGCTCTGTTCAATCTCAGATTTTGCCACAGTAAGCTCCGGCTCCTCCCCCGCATAGAAAATGCCTTCCACTTCATCTTCCTCCAAAGCCTTTACCGCCTTCTTCTCCTTCATAACCTTTACTTCTATGATGTCACCATCCAGTTGATCCAGATACTCCAGAAATGGCTCTTCAGAATCTGTATTTTCCGTTTCCACTACCGCCACCGGCAGGATTTCCATATTTTCTCCCATATCGCTGTTTCCAAAGGAAACATAGAAAAAGGTTCCCAGAATGATGGGGAACACCAGTGCCCAGAACATAATGGACACTTCCCGCACCGTCTGTTTAACCTGGTATTTCATTAAATGCAGCATTTTTTTCGCCCCCTTAATCTCTCAGCTCTTTTCCTGTGATTTCCAGGAATACATCATTGAGTGTCGGAAGTTCGGAGAATACTCTTCCAAAAGAAATATCCTGCTCCTCCAGATAATGAAGAATCCGCACCAGATTATGTTTCGCTCCGCTCAGACGGATTTTCAGCACCTGATCCTCATAGGAAATGTCAAACACGTGAGGAAGCTCACGGATTCCTGCAAGCTGTCCCGGTTCCAGTGAGATTGCCTCAATGGTAATGGTCTCTCCCGTCTTGATCATACTTTTCAGTTCTTCTTTCGTTCCCGTTGCCAGCACCTGTCCGTGATCGATAATTGCTATCCTGGAACAGATCTGCTCCACTTCTTCCATATAATGAGAAGTATAAATGATCGTAGAACCCTGCCGGTTCAGTTCCAGAATCCCCTCCAGGATCTTATTTCTGCTCTGTGGATCCACAGCAACCGTGGGCTCATCCATAATAATCAGCCTGGGTTTATGGGCGATGCCGCAGGCAATATTCAGTCTGCGCAGAAGGCCGCCGGACAACTTCCCCGGGCGCATTTTCTGGTAATCCTCCAGTCCCACAAACCGGATTGCCTCATCAACCAGTTCTTCCCGCTTCTGTTTATCCCTAATATAGAGTCCGCAGAAATAATCAATATTTTCCCGTACTGTCATCTGCTCGAAAACTGCCACATTCTGCATCACCACTCCGATGTTACGTTTCACGTCATAGCTGTCCGGATGCATATCCTGTCCCATAATCCGGATGCTGCCCTTATCATATTTCAACAAGGCCAGCATGCAATTGATAGCGGTTGTCTTGCCGGAACCATTCGGCCCCAGAAGTCCGAATATTTCTCCCTCTTTTATTTCCAGATTCAGGTGGTCAAGTGCCACAAAATTCCCATATCTCTTCACCAGATTCGTAATTCTAACCATAGTCTTCCCTCCAGATATTTTCACTTTAAATTGTAATTCACTACATTTTCCCAGGCTTGTGGGCGGCTTTCTGACATTTGTCACTTGTAGTATAATCATTATCATTTTATAATGAAAGTGTTTCGTGTCAGCATTTCACATGACAAATGTAATATTCCGGCTGACCCCCAAAGGAGATTCTTATGAAACGCTTATCCGACTGGCTGGTTATTCTCATATATTGTTTTGGAACTGTATTGTCACAGAAAGCAGATACAGCCTTCCTTGTGGCATTCTTGTGCGCTGTCATCTATGCCTCCGCATGCTATTACAGCTCAAAGAAATGCATCACCTTCCTGCTGTCCGCAGCATTTATCCTGCTTTTGATAATCAATCATGCCTTTGCCCTGTTTTTTCCGGTGATCCTCTATGGTCTTCTGGAGCACAAAGGCTATCTGCTGATTGCAGCAGAAGGAGCAATCGTCCTGCTTGCACTAAGGCCGGAGTATCCGATCCTGTGCTTCTTCCTGATTCCCGGATGTATGATCGCTGCGCTCCTTCAAAGTCGTTCCGCCGAAAACGAGCACCTGACACAGGCTTATAAAAAAATCCGGGATGACGGTGTTGAGCGTAACCTCCTTTTGAAGGAAAAAAATCAGGCTCTTATGGAAAAACAAAATTCTGAGATTTATGCCGCCAGACTGAAAGAACGAAACCGAATCGCCAAAGAAATCCACGACAATGTGGGACATATGCTCTCCCGAGCCATTCTTATGACCGGTGCGATCCGGGCATTGAATCAGGAAGATACTTTAAAGCCCCACCTGGAACAGCTGGAAAGCACGCTGAATACTGCCATGAATAATGTACGGGAAAGCGTGCACGACCTGCACGATGAATCCATCAATCTGAAAGAAGCCCTGACAGAAATTGTAAATTCCTTTACTTTCTGCAGGCTGACACTGGAATATGATATGGGATATGAAGTCCCCCGCACAGTGAAATATAGTTTTATTGCGATTGTAAAGGAAGCTTTGAACAACATTTCCAGACACAGTAATGCAACCAGAGCATCTATCGTTGTCCGGGAACATCCCGGGATCTATCAGCTGATTATCGAAGACAACGGAACAACTGCCACTGCAGGCTTCTGCTCAGACGGGAAACCCGGCAATCCTGACGATCAGGATTTTTCCTGTTCCACACATCAGCTTGGTCTTACCAATATGCAGGAGCGGGTAAATGCCCTGAATGGACACATTCAGATTCAGACGAATCATGGATTCCGCATTTTTATTACCATTCCGAAAAAGGAGGATTTCTGACATGATGAAAATCGTGATCGTAGACGATGATATATTAGTAGCAAATGCACTGAAGACCATTCTGGAAGCGGATAAGGAGCTGCGCGTTGCCGACATCGGAGCTGACGGATCAGATGCCGTCTTTCTCTACCGGAAATGCAGACCTGACGTTCTCCTCATGGATATCCGCATGAAGAATATGAGCGGACTGGACGCATCAGAGCAGATATTAAAGGAATTTCCAGAGGCAAGAATCCTTCTTCTCACCACCTTCTCTGATGACGAATATATTGTAAAAGCCCTGAAACTGGGAGCAAAAGGCTATCTTCTGAAGCAGGATTATACCAGCATCATTCCTGCTATCCGCGCAGTCTGCACCGGCCAGACCGTATTCGGAACAGAAATCATGTCCCGCATTCCCGGACTTCTTAAGAAAAATACAGACTTTCATTACGAAGATTATGACATTGGCACAAGAGAATACGAGATTATTACTCTGGTTGCCGAAGGACTCAGCAACCGTGAAATTGCAGAACATCTCTATCTGAGTGAAGGAACTGTACGGAACTATCTGAGCAGTATTCTGGATAAATTACAGCTCCGGGACCGGACACAGCTCGCTGTATTTTATCTTGAAAGAAGATAAGACTCCCACCTCTATAGGTGGTGAGTTGTGACAAATATGTCTTGGTGGGAGTCCACTCTCCTTCCAAGATAAAGCCTCCGGCGGATTGCAGAGGTGCGCAGATGTATTGTGTCATGCAAAGCATGACGCGCACCTCGCAGCAAGTACGCCGAGGCGTACTTGAATACCAGCACCGGTAAATTTAAAATTTCAACCTTTTGCCTGTCATTCCGTCAGGCAGAACTCTGCTCATTTTCTGGCATTCCCGTACAGTTCAATGTAAATGAGAACATTATATATTCCCACCCGTTTCTAAAGACAGGTTCTGATTTTACATTTTACGATAAACAAAACTTAACACAATTCCAAGTAAAGATAATCCCATGGCGACCACATAAGCTACGATATAAGTTCCTGTTGCCATATATATTTTTCCAATAATCACAGGAGCACAAAAACCTGCAATGGCAAATCCTATGAACATGATACCGTAATTTACACTGGAGTATTTTGCGCCGAACTGTTCATTGGTGAATCCCGGATAGATTCCCATAAATCCACCTGCTGCGAAACACCGAAATGAGCGTCTCGCAGATTGCTGAAAAGCTTCACTTTTCTAACCGGGCACATTTTTATAAGGTTTTCGACCGTTATTATCATATGCCCCCCAAACAGTATCGGGAAAAATCCGCAAAAAAGACTCCATAACACCAGAAAAGCCATATACAGACTTTTATTCCTGTACATGGCTTTTCACACTCTCATCACTTTTATTTTTCACATGAATCTTTCATAGTGATTTTTACTTTATATGTTTTCTTTTCTCCTGGATTTAAGAATTTCAGCATTCCCGTCTTTCTCATCACATCACGTCCGTCCGGATAGCAGTTGCCGCATTCCAGACCGAGCACATAATCTCTGACTCCCATCATCTTCCATTCTACAAAGCCATCAAGATCCGATGCATCAAAGCTGATGCGAAGTCCCACATTCAATTTGGGCTGATAGATTTCTGCACTTCCATTTGAATCAGAAAATTTATGGTAATAACATCGCTCCTGATATCCTGCTGTGGGTATTTCCATATGCATCCAGTTTTCGATATCATCCGCTGCATGAGCATCTCTTGGTATCACTTCGACAGATGGGATCGTAATCACGCTGTCCTCGTCCAGAAGCGGATATCCCATGTTCATATGATACAAAATTTCCATCGGTTCCACCCTGTCACCGGTATTCGTGATACTGTCACAGATCTCAAACTCATTCGTTTCTGTTGAGACAATGATCTCTCTTTCCAGTCTCAGTTTTCTGCCAAAGATCTGCTCATCCTTTGTTACCGTATGGACGATCAGCTTCCCGTTATTTTCAACAAAGTATGCCTGTTCGCAAGGATAATTTGTAATGGAGCCATGTAACGGCAGTTCTTCTCCCTCATCCGTACATGGACTTCCTACTGCCTGCAATCCGCAGGTGGTAAGAAACCCGGCAGTAAAGGAGGACAGCCAGTTACTGCCTATGCTGTCATAGTAGGCCGGTGCCACATAACCGCACGTAGACATGTAACTCATATTGATTCCTTTGTAGCGGAGTCTTGTAATATCTCCATTTCGGTCAGGGGAAATTGTAAGCTCCAGCCCCTTTCCGTTATTCACTTCAAACAGGCGCATACCATCGCCCTTTCCTCCTACCAGACGGTGTTCTTCGATTCCATAGAGTTGGGAATCATGTCCAATATATGGATTCATCCTAATATCCTCCTTACATCAATGGTCTGACTGCATGATATACCTGTCGATATCGCTCAAATATCTTTTGATACTTCTCATGCATCTCTTTTCTCGGCACATAAGTTACGGTTTCCTCTACCATGTGAACAGCCGCATCCGCAAGATCAGCAAACAGTCCGATGGCCACTCCTGTCAACATGGCACTTCCAACGGTTCCCGCATCTACTGTTTTCAACGCTGTCATCGGAAGGTTCAGCATATCCGCCTTCATCTGCATCCAGACAGCAGAGTGCGCGCCTCCCCCGGTCGCATGTAATTTCTGAAAATGGATTCCTGAATTCTTCAGCGCCTGCATGTTCAGGTACATTTCATAGACAACACCCTCCAGACAGCCACGATAAATGTCTGCTGCAGTAGTAGCCGTTGTAAGTCCTAACACTGCACCCTTTGAACCGGTGTCCATGTATGGCGTTGCCGCCCCTGCAAAATGCGGAAGAACTAACAGACCGCTCGGTTCTTCCCCCTCGTGCGTTTCTGCGTACATTTTTTCCAAATATTCATTTACGGAAATGCCCTGCTCCCCGGCTATCTGTTTTTCTTTTCCGGCTATCGTATCCACACACCACTGCATCAGTGCTCCGCCTGTGTAAGAAAATGCATAGGCAACATATTTTCCCGGTATGACATACGGCACAACGGAAAAATATCCCTCATACATCACATCAATATCAGGCAATTCATCGTAAATCGGAGTCAAACACTCTACGGTTCCGGCTCCGTCAACTGCCACCGCCCCGTCAAATGCTCCTGCTCCGACTGCCGCAGCCACCTGATCATGGCTGATGGACACAACTTTCGTATCCTGGGATAAGCCGGTGCTTTGTGCAGATTTTTGTGTGATCGTTCCTGCCACGGTACCCGTAGGCACCGGTTCTGACATCAGACTTACGTCTATGCCCGCTGCTTCAAATATTTCCTTACTCCAGCAAAGATTATTTATATCGAATGCCATCGTACGTGTGGCAAGCGAATAGTCAATCTGCGCTTTCCCGGTCAGATGATAAACCACGTAATCTTCCATCAGTAGGATCTTTTTGGTATCAGCATAGACCTCCGGAAGGTGCTCTTTCACCCACATGATCTTTGAAATGCTGTACATTTCATGCGGTCTTAATCCCGTAATGTGTGCAATAGAGCTCCCGCCAAGTTTGTCGATCAGTTGCCGGCATTCTTCCTGTCCTCTCGGATCTGTATAAAGCATTGCCGGATGCAGCGAATTTCCTGCTTCATCCACACAGACAAAGGTCTCACCAAAGCTGGTCACACCGATTCCCGCAATGTCAGGATACTTTTCCGCCATTTCATGAATACATGCATATACGCCTTCCATGATTACTGATACATCCACCTCATGTCCGCCTACGGCACGCTTTACCGGATAATCGCGGTATGCTTTATCCAGATATGTGCCCTGTTCATCAAAAATGGTACATTTACAGCCGGTTGTTCCAATATCCAGTCCCGCAATTTTCATAGTCATTCCCTCATTAATCAATGTCAACCCACTCGTATCCGAGATATGTCGTAAATGCCTCTTTTAAGATTTCTTTCATATGCCCTACACCTACGCAGGTGTGATGCTTGAAGCCGCCTTTAGCCAGTTTAATCATTTTATCCTG
>JAXFTO010000015.1:0-2268 GCA_034176745.1 Bariatricus sp.
GAAGGGAGTGAGAAAACTGGTCCATGAAGAGATTGACAGGGAGATTGCAGACAAATCCGTGCATCTTGCATACAGGTTTGTCGGAAAGCCGACAGCAAAGGCATTTTTGAAAGCTCTCAGCATATTTCCGGGAATGCCGGCAAAGGCGGTCGGAAAGAAAATTGTACATGGGATTGGGCAAAAAATACATCCAACAGAAGGGAAACAGTCGATAAAGACACTGATCCGTCAGGGACAGGGTGTTTCCAGTATTCCTCTGGCAGATGAGGGAATGAAAGACTTCCAGAAGATTGCCAGAAAATATGGAGTTGATTTTGCAATAGTGAAGGATAAGAATCAGAATCCACCTATCTATACTGTTTTCTTCAAAGCAAAGGACATGGATGCAATCACAAGAATCTTGCAGGATTATTCAGCAAAACAGGTCAAGAAAGCTTCTGTAGAGAAGACCAGTGTTTTGGAGAAACTGAAAAAATTCAAGGAGATTGTTGCAGCAATTCCAAGAAAGGTAGCAGAAAAGAAAAAGGAGAGGTCGCGATGAATACAAAAAAGTTAAAAAAGCTGCTGATCCTGAATGTTCCGTATATTCTCGTGGGATTGCTGGCAACTAATGTGGGTGAGGCATGGAGGATAGCTTCCGGATTAAATGCATCAGAGAAAGTTCAGAGCATTGTGCTGGATGGTACATTTGCTACTGCTTTTTCCAATCCCATGCCGAGTTTTCATCCTATGGATTTACTGGTGGGTATTGCCTGTGGGGCAGCACTCAGACTGGCAGTATATCTGAAAGGAAAGAATGCAAAGAAATTCAGGCACAATGAGGAGTATGGCTCTGCCAGGTGGGGAAAACATGCGGACATAGAGCCATTTGAGGATTCTGTATTTGCAAATAATGTGATTTTGTCCCAGACAGAGCGGATCACCATGAGCAGCAGACCGAAGATTCCAAAGTATGCCAGAAATAAAAATGTTCTGGTCGTTGGTGGTTCCGGATCAGGTAAGACAAGATTTTTCATTAAGCCAAATCTTTTGCAGATGCACTCGTCTTATGTTGTCACTGATCCTAAGGGTGGTCTTGTTAATGAAGTAGGTAATGCCCTGTATAAGAACGGGTACCGGATGAAGGTATTCAATACCATTAATTTTACAAAATCAATGCACTATAATCCATTCGCCTATCTCCATTCTGAGAAGGATATTCTAAAACTGGTGACAACACTGATTGCCAACACAAAAGGGGAGAGTAAAGGCGGAGATGATTTCTGGCTGAAAGCGGAGACACTGCTTTACACCGCATTGATTGGATATATCCATTATGAGGCTCCGGAAGAGGAGCAGAATTTCTCAACACTGCTTGAAATGATCAATGCAATGGAAGTCCGTGAGGATGATGAGGAATTCAAGAATCCGGTGGATATGATGTTTGATGAACTGGCAGAACAGAATCCGGATCATTTTGCGGTGAGACAGTATGCCAAGTACAAGCTGGCGGCCGGAAAGACGGCAAAATCTATCCTGGTATCCTGTGGTGCGAGACTTGCACCTTTTGATATCAAGGAACTCAGAGACCTGACATCTTATGACGAACTTGAACTTGATACTTTGGGAGATGAGAAGACAGCACTGTTTCTGATTATGTCGGATACAGACGGAACCTTCAATTTCCTGATTTCCATGATTTACACGCAGATGTTCAATCTCCTTTGTGAGAAAGCAGATGATGTGTACGGTGGAAGATTACCGGTACATGTAAGATGTCTGATTGATGAGGCGGCCAACATCGGGCAGATTCCGAATCTGGAGAAGCTGGTTGCGACCATCCGAAGCCGTGAAATATCAGCATGTCTGGTATTGCAGGCAAAGTCACAGCTGAAAGCAATCTATAAGGACAATGCTGATACGATAATCGGCAATATGGATTCACAGATTTTCCTTGGTGGTACGGAACAAACCACTTTGAAAGATCTGAATGCAATCCTGGGAAAAGAAACTATTGATATGTACAATACGGGACAGTCAAAAGGTTCCCAGGAAAGCTACAGTACGAATTACCAGAAACTTGGTAAGGATTTAATGACAATGGATGAACTGGCAGTCATGGATGGCTCAAAATGTATCGTGCAGGTTCGTGGTGTAAGACCTTTTCTATCCGATAAGTATGATCTGACACAGCATCCGAATTATAAGCTGACAGCAGATTATGACAAGAAGAACTACTTCGATGTAGTGAAATTCTTGAACCACAACTTAATACTGAAAGCAGATGAC
>JAXFTO010000016.1:0-6802 GCA_034176745.1 Bariatricus sp.
TTTGCATGACACAATACATCTGCGCACCTCTGCAATCCGCCGGAGGCTTTATCTTGGAAGGAGATTGGACTCCCACCAAGACATATTTGTCGCAACTCACCACCTATAGAGGTGGGAGTCTTATCTTCTTTCAAGATAAAAACCGTTATTTTGCTGCAGGCAAGTGCCGGAATCGAATAATGGTGCAGGACGCAAAAATTCCATGTTGTCGGGATTCAGCATCATTTTTCGCTTCTCTCATTGGACAGGAAGGAGCTTATACGGATATTGCTTTGAAAGAGTTGAATCACATGACACAAAAAAAGCCATGACTTAAAATGTCATGGACCTTTTTCTTCTTAGACAGCGCGCCCTATCAAGGCATCTAATGAAATCTGATACAAATCAGCCAATTTTATCAGTACGGAAAGACTAGGCGAACGTTTCCCTTTTTCATAATTGGAATACGCCTGTCTGCTGATACCAAGTATATCCGCGATTTCCTGTTGCGTATATCTGTTCTGCTTTCTATATAGCTTCAGTGTATCCATAAAACCTAAAACTCCTTTCTCGTTATTTGCTCAATCCATTGTGTTGTGTTTTGTTTACATTATTATACTACATTTTCACCATTTAGCACCATAAATATTCTCCATATTGACACAAATCCATATATCCTTTTTCTAAAATCTCACGGTAGATCGCTTCACACTCTTCTTTTGAGACATTCTCAATATACAATTCCATCTCCTTCAAGATCTTCCATACTTTGTGTTCCGAAATATACTCTACGATCCATGGGGCGAGGCGTTTTTTTTGCACCTGGATACTTCAGTACTGGCTTCATCACGCGTCCTCTATTCTGAATTCCATTTTACAGAATATGGTAGATTTTTGTTTTTAACGGAGATGTTTTGAATACAAAAAATACCACTGCTGGTTTCCCAGCATGTGGTATTTCCTATTCGCTCTGTTCCATTTTTCTTTTCTTTCGATATAATACTGTGCTGCTTCCTGAATGCTGATATGTTTCATTTTGGCTCTACCATATCGTGGGTACTACTTCAACACTACTTCTTTAATCGTGCCCATCTTCAGCATATATCCAACATTTTTCACGCACTGCTGCCCCACGATCTTCGTTTTTCCTATGACTTCGATACAGCCCTGTCCATATGGAATTTCTCCTGAAACAGGCACATCCACAAGCTCTGCATGATCGGTGCCAAGGAGGGCGAACGTCGTCTTCGGGCAAAGTATAATGAGCATATTCTCATCCGCATAACTTTGAATTTTCTTTATAAATTCATAAGTGAAATTTTCCACCATCTGCTCTGCCATCTTTGGTCCCAGAATATTAAGTCCGCCGGCAGAATCTGCATAACTGATCAAATCAACGCCATATTTTTTTGCTTCTTCTACATAACGCAGAATTTCATTTCCTACTTTCCAAAACACTTCTTTCATAAGTTCTGGATTTTTGCGCATGCCCCTGAAAATATGTGTTGTATCAATAAGTACGTTCAGTACTGTGATCGGACCTGACACTTCCAGAACCACATGCTCTCCCTGTTCCCGAAGCGCCTTGCAGGCAAGAAGGACTTCATGAATTCTTCCTTTTGTGAAATCAATACTTGGAAGATTCACTAAATCTTCGTAGTTCGTGTAAACATATTCCTTCGCTCTTGGTCCTGCCACTTCATTTCCAAGTGTGATAATGCCACCCATGGCTTCCGCTTCTACCGTATGGCAGAAAGGTAGAATACACATGGTATTCCCCGCATGCTCTTTATTTGCTTTCGAAAGTGCCACCATGGTATCTGCGTGAAGATATGCGTCAGGAAATGCAAGGCCTAATTTCTTTGCAATTTCCGGGCTGCTTTCAGATGCATTATTATAAGTGCATTTAAAATCTTTAATATATCCCATTTTCGTTTATCGTCTTTCTATTTATCCTCTTTCTGGAAATCAGGAAAAATCAGGCAGTCCGAGAACAATCTTTCATATCCCTTGGTCGCCCCAAGCTCCATGTAATCCATGTGGCTTGCCAGTTCTTCCATTTCTCTTTTTACTTTTGCTGACATCAGCGCCATATAGGCTCCAGTCTTCGAAGAATTTCCTACATATACAAGTTTGTCTTTGACTTCTTCCGGGAGGATTCCGGTTCCCACCAGAGACTCTGCCGGCAAATGTGCGCCGAACTGCCCCGCGATCATAACCTTGTCGAGGTCTGCCATCTGGATTCCCGCCTTGTTGAGAAGGGCAATAAAACCCGATAAAATCGCCCCCTTTGCAAGCTGCACCTGGCGGACATCGCCCTGCGTGATCAAGAGCTTTTCAGGTTTCTCCGTTATGATAAATTCACGCTTAATTCCATTTGCCTGAAGCATCTTATAACGGTAATCACTTTCATCCAACTGTTTTAGCTTGATGAATGCACCTTCCTTTCGGACAAGTCCTACCCGCAAAAGTTCTTTTACCACTGCAAGAATTCCGCTTCCACAAATGCCAATCGGTTCTTCATTTCCGATCACATTCAGCTTGATACCTTCTTCGGTAATCTCTACATCCTCGATGGCACCTTCTGCTGCCTGGATGCCGATTTCTTTTGCCTTGATGTCTTTCGCTCTCACGAACATTGGTGCATATGGTGCCTTTCCGATTGAAGTTGCATCCACTCCAAGTAACATATGCATCATGGTACAGTTCGCACCCACACTGATTTCGTAAATATTTTCTTTCTGGATTCCTGCCTGCCTGCAACTTTCAGCTATCATATCATTGATAGAATCGACGATTGCTTTCTGCAGTTTTTCTACTCCATCCTCCGGATGCTCCAGTTCATATGTAATACGTGTGAGCACATCAAGACCGAAATGCTTCTGGGCATTGATCATAGAAGCATTTGCCAGCTCTTTTCCAGTCAGCATGTCGATCAGCGCACACACAACTGTCGTTGTTCCAATATCAATGGCAACCCCATAGTGAACATCAGAAGTGTCTCCCGGCTCCACCTGAATCACATCATTTCCATGCAGCACGACGGTTGTCGTTCCCGAGATAAATGTACTGGCTCTTAGTCCGTCAAAATTCAGCTCACAGCCAACCTGTGCTTTAATCCTGTCTTCAAACGACGTCTGGTCTTCCAAGGTAGGTTTCTGAATCGCAATGACCTGTTTTTTGATATCCAGGTCGAATGAAAACTCAGGAACATAGCCACTGGCAAGCACTTCATGCTTTCTTTCCTTCTGCATCAGCTCCACCGCAAGGTCGCCTTCCGGTTTTACAAGACACGAAAGTCTTACTCCTGATGCCAGTTCCTCTTCTTTGAGCAATTTTCCGCTCCGTCTCATTTGGTTCGTTAAGTTCCCCACTTATGATTCTCACACGGCATTTTCCGCAGACCCCTTTCCCGTTACACGGGTTGTCTACAAACATTTTCTGGGCAAGAAGAATTTCCAGAAGACTTCCTCCCGCTTCATATCCATATTCTTTGCCTGACGGCTGTACGGTTATCTTAGGCATTTTTCATTTCCTCTACTTCCAGTTCGGTAATTGTTTCGGCCTTGTCAAATTCCTCTTCATCCATTTTCAACGTCTTCAGAATCGCCTGAATATTGGTGATCGGGGATCTGGTTCCAAGGCCACATGCCGGTGCGATAATATCAGAGCCGCCTCTCACACAGAATTTTGTCAGTTTTTCGACACGTTCTTCATCCCCGAACTCCAGAGCAAATGTACTTACATTTCCCATCAGGACACGGTCTCCCAGATTTGCTCTAGCTTCTTTCATTGGCACAACTGCATCAAAACTAAGGGCATCCGCATGTACCATATCAATCTGTTTATATACGCTTCTCATCTGTCCACAAATATGTACGATTGTTCCTGTATGTTTATTTTCAATTCCATCCAAAAGCATATTCAGATATTTGACTGCATACTCTTCGAAAAATTTTGGTCCAAGAATCTCTCCCGTTCCACTTGGATCCGAAATTGCGATCACATCCGCTCCTGCCTCAATCATGGCATTTGCAAACTCAATCAGCTGTTCCGTTACAAAAGTTATAAATTCGTGTGCTTCTGTTCTGCATTTCCGAAGTTCCTTGTAAAATGAAACCGGATCCACCACTGAGCTTGCTGCACTGATCGGTCCGACCAGATTTCCAATGATTGGAACATCCAGGTTCTTTGCTTTCAAAATACGAATCGCATCCAGCACCACTTTCGCACGGCCTTTATTCATATCGGCCCTGCTCAAATTTCTCCAGTTTTTCACAGAATTTACCGCGTACGCAGTGACGTGTGGTTCAAAATTTCTCGTTCCCATCGTAACTTCTGCGCCCATTGCCTCTGCTTCCACAGTCATACAGAACGGAACTCCAACATTTTCAAAGCATCCCTGTTCATAGCTTGCAAGTGCAAGCTTCGCCATCATTTCTGCATCTGTATGTGCTTCTGGCCATGTAATTCCGCTAATATCCATCAAGTCTGTAGTGACCATATTCATCATACCACCAGGGCAGATGCAAGGTGGACGGTCAACCTCCTCATGATGTAAGGCCCTGTCCAAGCGCTCTTTTTCTGTCAACATATCTCTCCTCCTACTTTCCCTATCCTATTACACGATGTTCAGTAAACGTTTCGCGAGTTTTACTGCCTCTAGTGCATTGGTAGAGTATCCGTCTGCTCCAATTTCATCTGCATATTTCTGTGAAATCGGGCTTCCACCAACCATAACTTTCACTTTATCGCGAATTCCTCTTTCCTGTAATTTCTCGATAACGGTCTTCATTCCTATCCTTGTCGTTGTCATAAGGGTTGATATACATACAATAGAAGCATCTACTTCGATTGCCTTGTCCACAAATGCATCCAGCGGCACGTCACGCCCCAGATCGTACATTTCGAATCCTGCCGTATCCATCATGATCTTAACCAGGTTCTTTTCGATATCATGGGTGTCACCTTCCACAACACCGATGACTACCTTTGGCTTTTCGCCGCCATCCGCATTTTCCGGAAGATGTGGGCGAAGCACTTCAAGGCCTGCATACATTGCATCGGAACAAAGCAATACGTCCGTTACGAAATATTCTTCTGCATCATACAGATCCGACGCTTTGTTCATTCCATCTACAAGGCCTTCCATAATACCGTCAAATGCCGGATAGCCTCCTTCGATGTATTCCTTCGAAACATCTACGACCTCATCCTCTTCCATTTCTACTACACATTCAGATAATTTTGCCAATAATTCTTCTTTCGACCTTGCCATCTTTCTTTCCTCCACATATTTCTTTATTATATATGTTTTTTCCCTAAAGTTGACGCTTGACTTCATTTATCACATCATCAATACTTCCGTTTCTCATAACGTCTACCGGCGGAACATCTACCAGATCGTCCCAGATGCCTTTCGTGTGTCCACAAATGTGTACCTTTCATAAAATGGAACGGATAACCAGTTATCATCATATATGGCTGACATTCTGCTTCTGATATAATATTTTGATCGTTTATTTTGAACTTCGTTCCTTGGTGGCTTTGAGATTATGGGCTAGCAAGTCTCTGCTCTGCCCACCTTAATTTCCAATTAAAACTTTCTTTCCGCAAAATGCAAATCCATGGTAAAATCTTTCCGGTTCAAGTTCTTCAGACGGATTTTTTCCCGTATCAAAGCTACTGAATGTCTGAAGTGCCACTTGATTCATATACTGATTCATATAATCCAGATCACCTGCGAGCAGAGCTTCTTTAAAATTAACATATGCAGAATTTCCTTCTGAAAACCATTCTTCAATCATCTTCTCAAACATCAGCATTGTCTCATGGTTTGTAATCATCAGGTAATACTGGCGCTTTCCCGTTTTACGATCTATTTCATAGTGATCAACCTTCAAGTAACCGCTGGCAAGTAGAAGACTCCAAATTGCTCCGCGTTTTCTTCCAAGCTGTTCAAAGATCACCTGTTCATCTAATTCTGTAACTATTTTCTTACCGTTTAATAAATCTTCCATTTCTGATTTTATCTTCGCAGGGCTTTGACGGATCAATGTAGATACCATTGTATTTCCACTGGTATCCGCCCAATAGGTTCCATATTCACCTGTGTCCAGATATTTTGTAATTGACCACGGATTATAAATATCTTTTCTTTTCCCAAATGAAAAGCCATCGTACCAGTAACGAACATCTTCTTTCTCTTCTGAAAGGTCATTGTTATCCAATGTATGAAAGACTTCCTCTTCTGTAAAACCCAAAAAACGACTGTATTTCTCTGAGGTTGTTGTTACAACTTCCAGGTTGTTTAAGTCTGAGAAAATAGACTCTTTGCTAACTCTCGTAATTCCTGTCAGAAGACCGCGTTCCATATAAGGATTCGTCTTAAACGTGGAATTGAATAAACTGCGAATGAAAGCTGTTAGTTCTTCCCAGTATCCGTGTACATATGCTTCTTGTAACGGTGTATCATATTCATCCAAAAGAATAATCATCTTTTTACCATAATATCTGCTCAGATAATCTGCCATATAGTTAACGGCAACGGCTGCCGCATCATCCGGCATATTTTCTTCCACCGAATCAAAATAAGCTCGGTCTTTTTCATTCAGAAAATCACTGGATCTAAGTACTGTAACATAGAACGCTGCCCCAATTACAGCCAATATACAGTTAATATATTCAAGTACGCCTCGGCGTACTTGCTGCGAGGTGCGCGTCATGCTTTGCATGACACAATACATCTGCGCACCTCTGCAATCCGCCGGAGGCTTTATCTTGGAAGGAGATTGGACTCCCACCAAGACATATTTGTCGCAAC
>JAXFTO010000017.1:0-2065 GCA_034176745.1 Bariatricus sp.
CTGTTACGGAAATAATACCAGCTATCATCAATTTCACGCCAACCGGTCACCATAATGCCATCATTGTCAAGATAATAGGACCCTGTCTCTAAATGTACCCAGCCAGTGCTCATCTCTCTTTTTTCATTATAATAATACCACTTATTGTCAACTAACTCCCATCCATGTTTATGCTCAAAAGATATCGTCTGGCTGCAGTCTGTTAAATCTATGTATACATCTTTGACTACTACTTTTCCGCTATTCGAATACAGATAAATATGTGTAATATACTCTCCTACTTCCCCATTATGCTGTGATACCGGAATCGTTACCGAAGCCACTCGTCCATTGACCGCTGCCTGATGCCATATAAGATCATCCTGACCGTCTTTTGCCGTCCATGTCGGCATTAATACCTTTTCTATCCCGCTCAATGCAGTAACCGTAACATCTATCTGATATCCATCTGAAGTAATATTCGAAATCCGAACATCATCAATAGAGTTTTTCTCCTGGTAATCAACTGTATTTGAATTATTATCTTCCTCCACAGGCAGAAGGACATATTTTGCATTTAACCCATGCGTTCCCTTTGCCGCATTTGTCACACATACGCCTGTACTATCTGAATATGCCTCCACACGCCAGATTTTATTATATTCTCCCGAATATGTTCCATCATCTAACAAAATATCTGTTCCCAGATACTTTTTCTCCATCCATGTATTTGGATATTGCGTTATTGAATTGTTCCCCAAAAGAAGATCCTGACCAACCCCATAGCGCTGTTCCAATAATCCTGTTACATACTCTATTGTTGTCTGCAGTACTTCCTGCGGATTTTCTTTCGGATCATATTCTCCCTCCTGGCGGTCAAACGCACCCAGTGAAACTGCAATGTGTCCGCTTGACTCATTCGGAAGAATTAACACCATCAATGTTCCCGGAACCATAAACGCATCCGGATTACTTATTATATCTGTATTTTTTGCAATCAGCTTATACGATACTTTACTGCCATTGCCATGAAATGTAATGACATCTCCAATCTTTGTTCCTGCCAGTCTGCTGTTCCATCCGGATGTTGAAATTGGAATTCCGGTTAATCCAAATTCCTGAAGACATCTGAAAACAAGCGAACTGCAATCATAATAATCTTCTTCATATCGTTTGGACTGGCTATATCCTTTGCCCACCTTTGAGAGCAATGACTTTATAAATTCGGTCTGACTGATATCCTCTTCGACATCGTCTGAATACAGCGCAATGCCATTTGTACTTTCTGCTTCTTCATATGATGCCTGCTCATCTCCACCGGCATCTCCCGGCGACTGGATACTTACACTTTTGCTTAAAACCTCGCTTGCCTGATACTCCCGACAAGGCGCAATACTGAAACAAATCCCTATAACTATCGGGATAAACACATTTAAAATTTTTTTCTGAAACATGAGCTCTCTCCTTTTTTATTTTCGTCGTTTATTCTATTCTTTTACTTCATCTATGTCAAGCAAAACAATTTACAACGAAAGGAATCCCAGCCTGTTTCATTCATAAGTTGTCAACGATGGGCACGCACAGCTAAAAATGTTTGCAACTATTCTCTATGAGTTTTTGACACTATTTCTACTTTCCTTCCGTATTTTCTTCCATATTCTGCTGTAATAAGCGCTCCGCTTCCTCTCCCCGGTGCAATCACGATAATATGATCCGCCCATGCACTGATCAGACGATTTCTTCGTGGAAATGTATACTTTGACGGTCTTATTCCAGGTGGATATTCTGAAAGTAACATTCCTTTTTCAATGATGCAATCCATGAGTTTTTTATGCTCACTCGGATAACAAATATCCAGACCATTCCCAACAATAGCAATCGTATATCCGTTTGCTTTCAGACATGCTGTATGAGCATAAGAATCAATTCCTTTTGCCATTCCGCTAATCACTGTCTCTCCATTTCTTGCATACTGTTCTGCAAGTTCTACCGCCTGAAATTTATCCTGTTGCATACACCTTCTTGCACCTACAATAGCCACCGGATCTTTTATATTACGGAAATGACCTTTATAATACAAGACAAT
>JAXFTO010000018.1:0-2811 GCA_034176745.1 Bariatricus sp.
TTAATTTCGTTTTCATTTCACACCAGTCTGACAAAAAGTCATTTACCAATCCATATTCAAAAGTTAATGCAATGGGTGCACCTGCGCAGTCATAATCATCTTCGTTATAAGTTGGTTTTGCTGTTTCAGAAGGCTTTGAAGGTGTCATTGCAGTTAAGTGAATCAGATTACCTGGTGCAGTGTACTCAGGAAATCTTGTCCCTTTTCCTCGTGCAGGAAGAGAAGAGGCGCTTTCCTCGAGCCAGAAGAGTGTTTCGATAATATCTTCCGCAGCACCTAAACTGTAGTCAGAGATTGCTTTGTAATTACAGTGCAATGCGTCGGCAAGCTTTTGAATCATATCATCACCGGGAATGCGGGCACCGGTTTCGTATTGAGAGATACGGACAGACATATTTTTTCCCTCAAAACCGAGAGCACCACCCAGGTCATCCATTGTCATTTTGCGGAATACCCGTATTTTCTTTATTCTTTCACCTATTGTCATAGTGTAGTTCCCTCCATTTAGATGTGTTATGGACTTTTAAGGAGAGTATAACACGAAAAAAATGAAAAGGGAAGTTTTTCTATACAAAAACATTAGAAAAATTTCTTGACAATTCAATACGATATGGTATAGAATAATCACAATCTATTTATCTATACTATACAGTATTGAAAAATAAATGAGCGATATCGGAATACTAACAGACATTTGCCAAGACCTTTCAAGAAGCGAGCGAATGAAGACACTCCCCTAAGTGGACTGAATACCTCGAGCAGGAGCGGGCGGTATTATCTGAAGTAATCTTTCAGGTAATGAGGCAGGTTGGAACACCGGCAGAACCGATATGAGAACGCCAGCATTTTTGAATGCTAAGGAATGTGAACAGTTGGACGGAAAAATCTGATTACAATTCCTGCAAAGCAATACATAATACAGAATTTATGCAGCAGTTATTGTGACAGCATCATAAATCTCTGTATTTAAACACAAGAAGAAGGGAGGCGCAGTGCATGAACGAGAAGTTTTTAAAAGTAGATGATGTGATGCAGATACTGGGGATTTCAAAATCGGCTGCTTATAACATTATGCGACAGTTGAATAACGAACTGAAAGAAAAAGGCTATGCAGTTATTCGTGGCAAGATTAGTCGTAAGTATTTTGAAGAGCGATTTTATGGAATGACAGATGCTGTATAACAGCAAAAAATATTAGTACACAAAGCCGGTGGGACTTAAGATGTCCTATCGGCAATAGGAAAAGGAGATGATGAGTATGCCAGCATATAAGGATAGTAAGACTGGTACCTGGTTTGTCAAATTCTATTGCAAGGACTGGACTGGGGAAAATAAGCAAATAAAGAAAAGAGGATTTGCAACAAAGAGGGAAGCTTTGGATTATGAGCGTAATTATAAGATTCGTCAGGAAAATAATCTGGATATGACATTCGGAGAGTTCTGGAAGTTATATACAGAAGATGTGAAGAATCGGGTTAAGCTCAATACCTGGCTTACCAAGGAACACATTGTGGAGACAAAAATCTTGCCGTACTTCAAAAATCTGAAGATGAATGAGATTACAGCAGGAGATGTGAGAAAGTGGCAGAACGAGATGGTAGGATTTCGATATGAAAATGGTGAGAGTTATTCTCAGACTTACAGAAAAACCATGCATAATACGCTGAGTGCGATTTTTAACCATGCCTGCAGGTTTTATAATCTAAAATCAAACCCGGCGAGACAGGCGGGAAATATGGGAAAAGAGGAAAATAAAGAAATGCTTTTCTGGACTACCGGGGAGTACAAAAAGTTTTCTGATGCAATCGTGGATAAGCCTATATCATTTTATGCATTTGAAATGTTGTATTGGACTGGAATGAGACTTGGTGAGTTGCTAGCTCTTACAACGGAGGATTTTGATTTTGATAAGAATACAGTCCGTATCAATAAATCGTATCAGAGGTTGCAGGGACAGGATTTTATTACAACACCCAAGACTCCAAAAAGCAATCGAACGATAAAACTTCCTAAGTTTTTGTCGGAGGAGATGCAGGATTATTTTGCAATGCTTTATGATCAGGAACCTACAGAAAGAATCTTTCAGGTGACAAAAAGTTTTCTCCACCACGAGATGGAGAGAGGTTCAAAGCTTGCAGGAGTAAAGAAGATTCGAATCCATGATCTTCGTCACAGTCACATTTCACATTTGATCGACCTTGGATTTTCTGCTGTGGCAATTGCTGACAGAGTTGGCCATGAGAGTATAGATATCACGTATCGCTACTCGCATTTGTTCCCATCAAAGCAGGTGGCTATGGCAGATAAATTGGATGAGGTCAACGCAAGCTATGAAGATGGTGTGCAAGATGAAGTTGTGGAAGATGTTGCGGTAAATGAGGTTATTGAAGAAAAAGTGACGTCGGAAGAATCAATCGAGAACGATAATAAGATTCTTAATATACAAAAGTATCTTGCAGGATAAAAACCAGGGGATGTGGTGGCATCCCCTGGGTAGGAGATGAATCAAATGAGCGAAAAGAGATTAGATGCAAAAAACAGATGGAGAAATGTAGTGGTGGCGTTTCGTATGTCACCGGAGGAAGCGCAGGAGCTTAATGTGAAAGTTGCGTTGAGCGGTCTTTCCAAGCAGGATTATATTATACAGTGCTTATTAAAGCATGAAGTGAGAGTGGTTGCGGGGAAGAAGGTTGCAAGAAAAATGCAAATGTATCTTGAAGCGATGCTGGAAGAATTGCAGTTTTTGCAGGATGAAAATATGAGCGACATTGATTTTGATGAGATGCTCATGCCATTGAAGCATATTTTAAC
>JAXFTO010000019.1:0-3348 GCA_034176745.1 Bariatricus sp.
CCTCGTTGCTTGCCATAATCACCAAAATGCATTGCTCCATCGCTCATAATCCAGTCGGTCACAGTATTGTTCATAATATCGCAAATCTGTTTTAGCTCAATCCTCTTAGGTTCGTAGTCTCTGTGAAGTGCTTCTTTCCACAACAGTTTGGAACAAACCCTGTCTCCCTTGAAATCATCAAGAAAGGCAAGTATCATTCCGGCATCAGCATCTTCCGGCATGAACTGCTTCTGATAATCTTTCAGGTATTCAGCTGATTCCTTGCCAAGCATCAGCCTGAAATCTCCTGATCTGAATATATCCATAGCTTCCGCCCACACCTGCTCGATATATTCCCTTGAAAGTGCTTCATTATCAAGAATATGGCACTCGGATCTCTCAGGATAAACCATGACCGGCATGAATCGTCTGTTGCCAGTACGATCAAGTGGAAGAGTGTCCATTGCGTTGGAAGTCCCGCCAAACACACACTGTCTTGGTCTGTCCTTTGGCTGTGTCTCATAGGGGACTTTATAAATGTCACTCTGCCTGCTGATAAAAGACTTAATATCCTCAATGCTCCTTGCACTGGCTGTTGCTATCATCTCCGATAATTCTATGATGAAATGTCCCTGCATCTTCCGGAACACATTTTCATCATCAAGTTTTTTCAGATCATCCGTAAAACATGAATCATTCATGGCAAGGAACCTGAAAAATGTGGACTTTCCGGCTCCCTGACCACCCACCAGTATCAGCATATACTCAAACTTCGTCCCTGGGCGGAACACTCTTGAAATTGCCCCTAACAGAAGAACTTTCATAGCTTCATAGGTATAGATATTCCTATCGGCTCCAAGAAAGTGATACAGCACATCTTTGATACGCTCTTTTTTGTCCCACACTAAGGAATTGAGTTTTTCCTGAAGCGGGTGATATTTGTTTTCCATAGCGACCACATTGATTGCCGATTTTATCTTTTTCTCCGTGGTCAGACTGTAATTCTCTTCAAGATACAGCATGATATGGTCTATGTCAGAATCCGTCAGCACAGGACTTTCCCGATACCAACCCAGATCTTTTACAATGTCGTTCCGATCCGTCATCATGTTGTAACGGATTACACCTCTGAACTTCGGATCATTCTGCAGTACTGTAACAACATTTCTAATGCACTGCTTCACAGCTCCTTTGTCGGTTGTGATCAATCGTTCCCTGATTTCTGCGATACTCATTAACTTTTCGCTCAAATTCTTTCATCCCCTTCTCTAAATCATGTACTATCATTTCTTTTTCTTCTTCTGAACCCCAGAGCAGAGTATCAAGCTGATATTCCACCTTTGACAGATTCTGCACAGCTTCCACATACCTTTCATCAAATTCTCCCATATGTTCCGGTCTGAGATTCCGTTCCCATTCTTTCTGCATATGAAAATAATCAGATAGAACCCGATAGGTCTTTGTTTTGGCTTTCTCCAGTATCTGCATTGGAGATATTTCCCTCCTGACAGGCTTTGGTGAAGAACGAACCGAACTGTCATAAGCGATTCCAAATGCATCCGCAATCTGCATAGCTGCATCTTTGGGAGAAAGATTATAATACTTTGCAACAAAATCGATTGCATCTCCTTTTTCACCACAGCCAAAGCAGAAATATTTCTTATCATTCGGCTTTACTTTCATGCTCGCTGTCTTATCCTGATGAAACGGACACTTGCACATATTGCTCCGATTGAACATAATACCAGCCCGCTCCATAACCGTCCTTGCGGTCACTCGTTCCTTTACTGCGTCAAATACTCCCATAATATCCTTTCCGGACAATAAAAAAGCATCTGTCTCTCCATTCATGGATAACAAATGCTCTTTAAAGTTCCATATTCTTTTTTGTGGCAGGCACATCTCGTTTCTGCTCGTCTTCCCGGATCTGTTTCTGCATGGCTTTTAGTTTTTCCTGAATAGATACCCTTGCCTGCTCCTTGATCTGCTCCTTTGCTTTGGTTTTATTCTTCGGCTCATTCAGGGCAGAGATCATACTGCAAAGAAGAACCTGGGACGCTTTCTCCAGTCGGGAAACAATCGCATTTACCACTTTGGAAGCTATTGACTTAGAACTGTCGCTGAGTTTTTCCTTCGGCTGTTTCTGTAACAATTCTCCGTAATCTTTTACAACATCAACATCATGCTTCACAGTTTCCTCTTTTACACGTTCTGTAATTACCTCGCAAGCCTTTTCATAGGCAAGGTCAACTGCTTCCTCAACAACTGCGTTCACGTCCTCTATCTTCATCATAAGACCGTCTAACAGTGCTTGCTTTTCAGCAATACGTCTTTGCTGATTCATCAAAATATAGTCTTGTTTCTCCAGATAGCTGACACCTCCATAGACCGGTTCTACATCAATTTCCAATCCATGCTTTTGGCTGATGCTGATAAATAACTTTCTGCATTCCTCATCAAAAACCATCTTTCGATTGTTATATTTTCCCTTTTTCTTGCTCGGATCAGGAAGCTCAAATCCCAATTCTTCCAATGCTTTTTCTTGTTGGGGACATAATTCTCCGTACTGATTCACAGCGTCAAACACATGTCTTTCATGAATATGGGGAGTTGTTTCGTCAAGGTGTAATGCCCAGTCTAAGATGTGGACATGAGAACCATATCGTTTATGAAATTCCTCAAAGTATTCTGCACTAATCTGGGCAAGCACATCAGCAGATACGGTTCCGTCAATGTTTCCAAGCTGTAACAAAGTTTCTTCTGGACACGTCTTATTATTTTCAAGAATACTGTCAATTGTTTTTACTCGGTTATAGTGTCGTGCTTTCCGATTTCTTTCATTCTGACCATCCACATGATCTGAATACTTCTCAATATAATAGGATCTCTCCACTTCTGAAAAAGTGAATTTTGCCCTGTCGTTCTCTGCATTCGGAAGACTGTAGCCCTGGTAACAGTCCCAATAGACATTGAATTTCGTCCTCTCTGCATCAATATGCTCACTATTTTCTACATCAAATCTGCGGTCATTATGCTTAGCATCGTAAATCCCATGCTTCCCAGATCTTCCATTATGTCTTGTTGCTTTCATAATAATCTTTCCTTTCTTTCGATAAAAAAAGACCAAGTAAATTTCTCTACTCAGTCTGTTTCTCATCACAATATTTATTTTTTCCTGTGGGGATTTTGCAACGAAGTTGCTTCATCCTGTGAAGCTTCGCTACAAGCAATACCCAGTACTTAGTGGCGAAACGCCACTAACTGGGCAATGGTTGCACCCTTGACCTGCTAAGGCGCTTCGCCCTTAACCCGAGTGGAGTCTTTCTCCTGCACCTTGCATAAGGCTCTGTCTTTACAATCCGACAAACT
>JAXFTO010000020.1:0-9852 GCA_034176745.1 Bariatricus sp.
TTTCACAACCATAATCAAATGATAATATAACAAAAATACTGAATGTGCATTATTATCCAAATCCATATTATAATCAATCCTTTCTTTTATTCGACTGATTATATTATACCACATCCGGCACCTTAGAACAAGTGTTCTCTCATATTTTTTGCAATTCATCTCGCCACCTAAAGAGGTGGGAGAATTCTTGCTATATTATGTTAAAATACATGTAAATGTCAGAAAAGGGAGCTCCAATCCATGAACAGCATCAATAAGAAAACCGCCCAGCAGATCGTCGATACAGTCAAGGACGTCTGTGGATACAATATCAATTTTATCAATGAAAACGGTATGATCATCGCCAGTACGGATGCTTCACGCATCGGCACCTTCCACGAAGGCGGCAGGCAGGTGATTGAGACCGGAAAGCCATTAGAGGTCTACGGGGATACCAACCTTTCGGGCACGCAAAAGGGGGTAAATATTCCCGTATCACATAACGGAATCATAACAGCGGTGATCGGAATCAGCGGCGAGCCGGACCAGGTGCGCACTTATGCTTACCTGGCGAAGAAGATTACGCGCCTTCTCATCCGGGAGCAGGAACTTGGCATGGCCTCCAGAACTCTGGCGGAAAAGAAGACATTTTTAATCCAGACACTAACAAATGGAAATATTGAAAATCCGGATTACATTCTGGACATGATGCAGGAATTTCACATCAATACGAAATCTTCTAAGCGTGTGCTACTTATTCAGGCGAAAAAAGGTGAAAACCACACCGGACTTTCCACAGTAGAGCCCAAAATTCACCGGCTGTTTGAGCGCATTACCGACTCCATTTTCTGCTTTCAATATCCTAATGAGTTCGTAGTGATACTGGATTCTTCTTCTTTTGAGAAGAACAAAACGATTCTTGAAAATTTCACTGCAGTTGAGCCTGATCTTTTCCTGGGCGTTGGACGCTCTGATAATATTTATCAGCTTGATGACTCTTTTCGGACAGCCCGAATCGCACTTGAAAGTCTGAATGGTTCCAACACGCATTTCGCAGTGTTCGATGAACTGACTTTGGAAATGATTTTGTCACAGATCAGCACACCGGTCAGGGATGATTTCCTTAAAGAAGTGATCTCCGGCCTTTCTGCCGAAGATCTCTCTTTGCTGCGTACTTATTTTGAAGAAGATCAATCACTTAGTAAAACCTGCGAAAAGCTCTTCCTTCATAAAAATACGCTTCAATATAAGCTCGACCGCATCCACCGGATCTGCGGATTCAACCCTCGCAGTTTTCAGGATGCCATAATTCTTTACCTTGCATTAAAGTTATATTATGATGTTGGGGTCAAAAGCCTTTGACCCCATGATGCTTACGGATTTCTTCGCGTTTCACGCTCCCGAAATCCTAAAAGCATTCGAAATCCGCACATTTTTCTGCGAAAAATTGCTACTTTCTCATGTTTTACGGGTCCCAAAGTCATGCATTTTCATGCAGGCATGAAATGCATGACCTTTTGACCCTAGCATCATATTATACGATATCAAGATAAGTCTTATGAGAAGGCGCCGGATATGCCGCATCAAGAGCGGCATATTCTTCGTCTGAAAGGACGACTTCCCATACTTTCTGATTCTGAAGCACATGCTTTGCCTTGCCGCTTCTTGGAATTGGCAAGTACAGATCAAGATAATCTGTTTTCAGATTTTTCAGTGTCTTCTGCACACTTTTGAAAATGTGCATCCGGCCCGCATTATGCGGATAGACTTTTGATACCAGAAACAGTTTTTCTCTCGCATATCCTTCAATTGCTTTTCCGATCAACTGTTCCGATTTTCCGCTCCCGTACATTTCGGCCGTATCGATCAGAGAAATTCCTGCATCAATCCCTACACGGAGCGCTTCGATCTCCTGTCCTTCTGTTTTCTTATTCTCACCGAGGAACCAGGTCCCCATCCCAAGGCGCGGCATTTCCATTCCGTTATTCAATTTTATCGTTAATTTCTGTTCCATAATACAAATCCTTTCTCAAAACGAATCATTGCTTCTATCATAAACAATAATCCCTTATTAAGATATGTTATAAATAACATATCTTATTCTGAAATAACGCCTAATGTTGTTCTATATTACATTTCAAATATGATTCGTACATGATACAATAAATCCATAAACTAACGTATACAATCATAAAATATGAATGGAGGAACACGAAAATGAAAGTTGTAGTCGCAATTGACTCATTAAAAGGAAGCCTTACTTCCATGGAAGCCGGAATGGCTATTAAAGAAGGGATTCTCGCCGCAAAGCCGGATGCTGAAGTAGTTGTGAAGCCACTCGCAGATGGAGGCGAAGGTACCACAGACGCTCTGATCGAAGGGCTGAACGGAAAACGTATCGATGTTACCGTAACAGGTCCTCTCGGAGATCCGGTTTCTTGCTATTACGGATACTTAAGCGAAACGAATACAGCAATTATTGAGATGGCATCTGCCGCCGGAATCACGCTTACGGAAGAAAAAAATCCTCTTAGAGCAACCACTTACGGTGTCGGCGAGATGATAAATGACGCCATCCAAAAAGGATGCCGCAATTTTATCATCGGTATTGGAGGAAGTGCTACCAATGACGGCGGTATCGGAATGTTAAAAGCTCTCGGATTTGAATTTCTTGATGAAAACGGAAACGATACAGGCGAAGGCGGACAGGCTCTTGGAAAAGTACAGGAAATCCGCACCGAACACAAAAATCCACTTCTTGCCGAATGCTATTTTCAGGTTGCCTGTGATGTAACAAACCCACTTTGCGGAACCAGTGGAGCGACCTATATTTACGGTCCTCAAAAAGGGGTAACTGACGATATGAAAGAAGATTTAGATAACGCGATGGCTCATTACGCCGATGTTACTTCCAAATGCCTTGGCAATGATTTTTCTGATGCCAAAGGAGCCGGAGCGGCTGGTGGTCTCGGATTTGCGCTTTTAAGCTACTTAAATTCTACACTTACCCCAGGAATCGATTTGATCTTAAATGCTGTTGAACTGGAAAAAGAACTGGAAAATGCGGATGTCGCTGTAACCGGCGAAGGACGTCTTGACCATCAGACCGCTATGGGCAAGGCTCCTGTCGGTGTTGCGAAACTGGCTAAGAAGCATGGTGCGAAAGTACTTGCATTTGCCGGAAGCGTTACTCCTGAAGCAGCAGCCTGCAACCAGGCCGGAATTGACGCATTCTTCCCGATCGTACGCGGGATCACAACTCTTGCAGAAGCGATGGACCCAAATAACGCAAGAACAAATATGCGCGCAACAGTAGAACAGGTTTTCAGATTATTATAGTTTTCCATTTTAAAAGACCGGAGAGCACAGATTTTCTCTGCACTTTCCGGCCTTTTCTATCATGGCAAACTTTGATTTATATTTTTATTTCTCTCTTTCTACAGAAACATTAGAAATCTTCTCATAGAATTTCACGATTGCGCTGTGGTCATCTTTTTCATTTCCATCTGCTTTTAAAGACTGCATGATTTCCATTACTTCTGATGTTAAAGGAAGTGCTGCATTAACTGCATGTGCTGCGTTGAGCGCATTGTTAAGGTCTTTGATATGCAGTTCGATACGGAATCCCGGTTTAAAGTTGTGGTCCATCATCATCGGTGCCTTTGCATCCAATACAGTAGAACCGGCAAGTCCGCCCCTGATTGCCTGATATACCAGTTCCGGATCAGATCCTGCTTTTTTGGCAAGTGTAAGTGCTTCAGATCCTGCCATCTGCATCAAAAGCTCATAGTATTTGTCAAAAGTCTCTTTCTTTCCGCCAACCATAACAGAAAGCGTCCCGTCGATTGCTTTTGGTTCTCCGCCGCTTACCGGCGCATCCATCAGTTCAATCCCCTTTCTGCAAGTTCTGCTCCAATCTTTTTAGATTCAACTGGGTCAATAGAACTCATGTCAATTACAACGGTACCCGGTTTAGCTGTTTCGGCAATACCACCTTCTCCAAGGCATGCCGCACGCACATGTGGTGAATTTGGAACCATTGTAATAATTACATCACATTCAGCCGCTACTTCTGCTCCGCTTTTTACGCCTTTTGCTCCTGCTTCCACCACTTCCGCAACTGCTGCTTCATTAAAATCAAATACAACTAGCTCATTTCCTGCTTTCAGAAGATTCTTGCTCATCGGTTTTCCCATAATTCCAAGTCCAATAAATCCTACTTTCATTTTTCTTTACCTCTTTCTTTATTCTATATCTATATTATTATCTTCTTGGTTACATCTTTAAATAATCGGGTGGCGCGGCTCTTCTCCATTTAGAACTCTGATCACATCTTCGGCCACATCCATCGCAATTCTTTCCATACATTCTTCTGTATTAGAGCCAATGTGTGGTGTCAGAATAACATTTTCCAACTGGAACAAGGCATTTTCCATTTCGGGCGGTTCCGTCTCAAATACATCGATCAGACCGCCGGCAATCTCTCCGTTTTTGACTGCTTTGATAAGTGCTTCTTCCTCTGCCACACCGCCTCGTGATACTTGAATAAGATACGCGGTTTTTTTCATCCATGAAAATTCTTTTTCACCTATCATTCCTGTATTAGATACACCGCCGGGTACATGAACACTCACGAAATCTGCTTCTTTAAACAATATGTCTTACCGCTTACATCCATTCCTTTATGATGAAATTTATAATTAAACTGATCTTCCCGCAATCTAACTTCCATTTCTTTGAGTCTTTTTGCAAGAGTCAAAATCGCTGTTATTGTGAATTCTGCCACAGAAAGTGCTGTGGTATCAGGAGAGCTTCCTGCTGACTTGCTGAACTCATCCAGTCCGTGTTCCAGAAGAGCGGCATAGGTGACTTCTGTTACTATTGCAGAAAGAATTTTACTTCTTCCCCTTTTTTTCCTCCTCTTTCTGTGCTATATTTATCGTGGTTTTGATGGTATCATCATATCTACGGACTACTGATTTTTCGGCAATCCGTAATACACAATGGAGGATGAAAATATGAATTTTCTAAGCATTTTTGATGTCATTGGTCCGAATATGATCGGACCGTCCAGTTCCCACACTGCCGGAGCTGTTTCCATGGCATTGCTGGCGCGCAAGATGTGTCCGGAACCGATTAAAAAGGTTACATTTACACTTTACGGTTCTTTTGCAAAGACATATCAGGGACATGGTACCGACCGCGCACTTCTGGGGGGAATCCTGGGATTTTCCACAGACGATGCCCGAATCCGCGATGCATTTCAGCTTGCAAAAGAATTCGGAGTGGAATACGAGTACATCGTTGACGAAGAGACGGTAACAGATCATCCGAACACCGCAGACATCGCAATGGTCGGCGTGAACGGATACGAGCTGATGGTTCGCGGGGAATCCATCGGCGGCGGTAAGATCAAAATCGTTCGAATCGGCAATATCGATGTAGAATTTACCGGCGAATACAGTACGCTGATCGTCAAACAGCTGGATACTCCGGGCGTTGTAGCACATATTACCCAGTGTCTCAGCAACCAGAATGTAAATATCGCTTTCATGCGCCTGTTCCGCGAGGACAAAGGTGCAACTGCCTACACGGTAGTCGAATCTGACGAACCGATTCCGGAAAGTATTCTGGATACAATCAGAACAAATGAAAATGTTCATGAACTGATGTTGGTTCAGGTGTAGGAGGTGATGGAAGTGGATTTTAGAAACGGACAAGAATTACTGGATCTTTGCAAAAAAGAAAATCTTAAAATTTCTGAAGTGATGAAAATACGCGAGATTACCTGCGGCACACTTACTTCAGAAGAAATTGATAAAAAATTAAAAACCGTACTTACTATTATGAAGGATGCGGTCAATGAACCACTGATGCAGCCAAAGCGTTCCATGGGCGGGCTTATTGGCGGTGAAGCGAAGAAGGTCTCTGATTTCGGTAAGACGGATCGCAGTATCTGCGGCTCACTGATGAACAAAGCCATCAGCTACAGTATGGCAGTGCTGGAAGTAAATGCCTCCATGGGACTTATCGTGGCGGCTCCGACGGCCGGTTCATCCGGAGTGCTTCCGGGAGTTCTCCTTGCACTTCAGGAAGAGAAAAATCTCTCGAACGAACTTCTTCATTCTGCGATTTTAAATGCCTCTGCGATTGGATATCTTCTGATGAGAAACGCCTCTGTTTCCGGTGCAGAAGCCGGATGCCAGGCTGAGGTCGGTGCTGCATCTGCCATGGCAGCCAGCGCTGTTGTTGAAATCATGGGCGGGACACCTGAAATGTGCCTTCAGGCTGCATCGATCGACATTTCCAATCTTCTTGGAATGGTATGCGACCCAATCGCCGGACTTGTAGAAGCACCTTGCCAGAGCCGTAACTCTATCGGAGCAGCCAATGCGATTACCTGCGCCGAGCTTGCACTTGCCGGTGTGACTCACCCAATTCCGTTTGATGAAATGGCGGAAGCAATGTATCGCGTAGGAAAGAGCATTCCGTTTGAACTTCGAGAAACCGCGATGGGCGGATGCGCAGGCACTCCTACGGGATGTGCCTTGGGATGTAAAAACTGTACAAAATAACTGTAATAAATGTTCAAAAGGGAAAGCGAAGCTATCCATCAGTCTCCGCTTTCCCTTTATTTATTAGTACGCATTATTAGTACACAAGTCTGCTTCCATCCAGCTTGATAACCCGATCAATCCTATTCCAAGATGTCATCCTATACGAATATGCCGCAGATTCGAAAAGGGCATAAATACTGCTTCCGTCCTGATAAATCTGCTCCAGCCGCTCTGGAAATTTAATCGTCTTATAAGCCTCCGATGAAGATAAAATCCCATATCTTGAATAATTAAATATCTGTACCTCAGACGGTAGGATTCCCCAGGACCTGGTCAAAAGAATTTTATTGTTATAAAACGCCATTCCCTGTACTTTACCGGAAATCACCTGCATACTCACCGCACACGCTACCGGATCGCTCACGCCTACCGTTCGCTTCAGGTTCATATCCGATTTTTCATATAAAGTTCCATCCGCATTGATCAGGTATTTCTCAATAATACTCGCATTGTCCGTGGTAAAGAATCCGACAAACAGCGCTCCGTCATGATACGTCATAAAAGAAGCCTTCTGTATTCGGTATAGATTATAGGACATATCAAATTCTATCGGCTGAAAATCCTCTGAAAAATCATAGCTTTCCAGATGTTCCAGCGTAATAGCATTTGCCTGTGCCCATGTGGAACCCTGGCCTGTAATCCACAGATTATGGTTCATGGTATCATACGCCATTCCTCCGACATGTGCTCTGTTTCCAAGCACAATTTCCTTAATAAATTCATGCGTTTCTTTATCGATCACATAGATTACCGAATTATGCTCTTTCGTTCTGCAATAGGCACTGATCAGAAGATATTTTTCTGTGATTGCAAGGCCCTGAGGTGTCATGGATGTGCAAATATCCATCGTTCCCTCCTTCTTATTCTGAATCGTTCGGGTTGATTGTAATCCGGGAATCACATAGGTTCCATAATTCTCAAACTTTTCCTCTTCGTCACATGCGTAATCATAAACTGTCGAATTTCTTTTCAATGTCTTTAGATACTGCTCCATTGTATAGACGGAACCTGTATTGGTCCATGTCATTTCCGTCTCCGGTTCAATTTCGGCTCGATATCTCCATGCATAATACCAGTATCCGCCTCCGATTGACACCAAAACCAGCAGCGTAATCAGTCTGCACCAGAACTTCTTCCAGTTCACCTTCCTTTTATCCCTTTTCTTCTCCGGTTTTATCTCTTCATTCTTTTGCTGTATATCTGTTTGAAACTCTTTCTTCATCTGCAACCACTTCATCTTTATATTCTTTCTGGGCGGAAAAACCTTTTCCCTTCACTTCATTCACGTGTCCGATCACCATGAACGCTTCAGGGTCTGCTTCCTGTATGATTCTGTTAAGCCGCACCAGTTCACGGTTTGATACCACTGTCATGATCATTTTCTGTTCTCTCTTCAGATATCCGGTCTGCACATGGAGCAAAGTCGTTCCTCTATCCAGTTTATCCTGAATCATTGCATTTAACTCATCATATTTTTCTGTGACAATGCTGACCTGCATCTTCGTTGTACCAATCAAAAGGACTTTATCCAACACAACAGTATAAATCAGCACCAGTAAAATTCCATAAATAATCTGTTCTTTATCCGAAAACAACATCTGCATGATCAAAATCGCGAAATCAAACACATACATGAGTACGGATACCGGAATTCCGAAAAATTTATTCAACACCAATGGCGGAATATCCATACCTCCAGTCGATGCACCTGCACGGATCACAACTCCGATTCCAAACCCGATCATCAAACCTCCACAGATCGTAGAAAGCATTCTGTCTGTCGTTATATCAGAAAGCACCTGAATACTCTGAAAAATCCCAAGAATCACCGGATAATAAAACGTACTGATCAGCGTCGTCAGCGCAAATTTCTTACCAAGCGTCAGAGCTCCCACAATAAACATCATCACATTAAATATCATGACAAATGTATGAAGTGGCACATCAAAAAAATGCCCCAGCGTAAGTCCTATACCTGTAGTACCGCCCATGATCAATGAACTCGGCAAAATAAACACCACAATTGCCAGTGCGTAAATCGTATTTCCGAGAAGCACCATTCCCCAGTTTTTCACATCTCTTATACTCATAATTCTCTCCTGACATTACCTTTTTCATTCCGCAGTTCCCCAATCTGCGGATTTTTAACATTATTAGTATACTAGCGGAAGGATTTCCTAACAAGGGAAAATTCAAATATTTCCATGTTTTTCAACAAAATACAGCTATCTCCGTTTGAATTTTGCGGTATAATGGAAGTAGAAAATACTGGAAGGGAAAACAGTTTGTCCCTAAGTCATCCAAGAGAAAAGAGGAATTGTTATGAATCAAACCACACAGCTTCAGGAAATGATTGATAAAAGCCATAATATTGTGTTTTTCGGCGGTGCAGGTGTCTCTACCGAAAGCAACATCCCGGATTTCAGAAGTGCAGACGGACTGTACCAGCAGAAATATAAATATTCACCGGAACAGATTGTAAGCCATACCTTTTTCATGAGAAATACAGAAGCATTTTATGAATTTTACAAAGAAAAAATGATGTTTCTTGACGCGAAACCCAATCCGGCACACTATAAACTTGCCGAGCTTGAAAAAGCCGGCAAATTAACTGCCGTAATCACCCAGAACATCGACGGTCTCCATCAGGCTGCCGGAAGCAAGAATGTCCTCGAGCTTCACGGAAGCATCCATCGGAATTATTGTATGCGCTGCGGCAAAACTTATGATGCGGCTTATGTGAAAAATTCAAAAGGAATTCCGAAATGCGAATGTGGCGGTATCATAAGGCCTGATGTGGTGCTTTATGAAGAAGGCCTGGATTCTACGATTATCCAGAAAAGTATCAGCGCTATCGCGAATGCGGACATGCTGATTATCGGCGGAACATCACTTGTTGTTTATCCGGCTGCCGGATTTATTGATTATTTTAGGGGCAAAAATCTGGTTGTGATCAATAAAGATACTACATCAAGAGAGGTGGGAGCATCGCTGACGATACATGAACCGATTGGGGAAGTGTTAAAGGGGATACGTTGTTAAGAAGGGACGCCCCCAAATCCCTTCTATTTGCTGCCGGACTCGCTCTCGCTCGGGGGAAAACGCAGCGAGAGCAAGTCCTGCATTGGATAGATGTAGATTGGGGGCGTCCCTTTCTCCACTAATAACTCTTAAAAAACTGATAAATGCGCTCTAACGCCTTCGTCAGCACCGAAATTTCTTCATCTGTCATATATTCTACAACAGCTTCCACCAT
>JAXFTO010000021.1:0-11471 GCA_034176745.1 Bariatricus sp.
AAATTTTTATTCACTGTACTAGTACAACGAATAATAAGTAACTAACACCTTGACTTGCCTGATTTTTCATCTGCAGCGTTGTCGTCAATCGACGTAGCCACCGCTACGCCTCATTCCTCAGCCTTGCATATGAAACAATCATCCTGCGTCAATGTATCAGATACTTATTTTTCGGTGTACTAGGCTTCTCCGAAAACTTTATGCAGATAACGTACAGGTGCAGGTTTGGAAGCTTCTCTTCGACTATTCTGCTGCTGACGAATCAAATAATCCAGTTTTCGAAAACGGTCTTCTTCCTGTCGGTCTTTTGCCTGAAGAAGAAAATCCATATTTCTGTTTACATTTTCAGAAACACTTTGAGTGATCATTTCTTCAAGAATCTTATTGTTCTTAAAAATGATATCTTGTACAATATCACAAAATTCATTTGTATCATTATTTGTTAATGCCTCAGGAGCCGTTTCAGAGGGTGGTTCAGAAACAGATATTTCAGCAGTGGCTGCTGAACTTGGAGCTTGGTTTCTTTCTCTTAACACTTCCCGGGTACGGATCAGGTCGGGAATAAGTCCTTTCAGTTCCTTTAACTGGATCCCCTGATTTTTTAGTTCTTTGATACAGCTAAAAAGCTGTATATCCTCCTTCGTATAGTGTCGATGTCCCATATCAGTGCGTCCGATTGGAAGATTCAGTTCTTCTTCCCAATAACGAAGAACATGAGATTCTACACCAACCTGTTTGGCTGCTTCTGATATCATATAATGAACGTCGCCCATACGATACCCCCTTATTTCAGTAATAGTCTTCAGAAAACAATATCGTCTCTGAATGTAGTTTATGTGTAGCAGTTACGTTCATGTAACACTTACATTGTAGCATAGAATGTATAAAATGGATGGAAAATCGTTCGACAAATCCTGCGGATAATAAACGTCGGATACTTGAACATGAAACGGGAAGCAGATTTGATATACGCTCCGCGAGCGAGTCTTGAATGAAATTGAAAAAGCAGCAACTCCGAAGAGTCACTGCTCATGCATTGTTATACAAGATTTTCAGAAAGCTGATTATTCAGCGCTGATAGCTCCTGTAGGACATGCAGCTTCGCAAGCGCCACAATCAACACAAGCGTCAGCATTGATCTGCATATGATCATCACCCATAGCGATTGCTCCTACTGGGCATTCACTTTCGCAAGCGCCACAGCTTACACATTCATCAGAAATTACGTGTGCCATAGTTATGTATCCTCCTTTTAATATAAAAGTTTTGCTGATTAGCATAATTCTATTCTAATACATCATTCGCAAATATACAAGTGAATTTATGCTCTTATTTATGAACATTTATTCTATCAGATGGGAGATGACTCCCGAGCGAGTCTTGAATTATGTGAAATGTGCATAGAATCTTTACGAAATCTTAAGAAAATTTTACTCCCTATTTTTGAGGTTTTGGTGTATAGTGATTAGTATATCTACTAGCGGGGTTTTAGGTCTGACGGAGGGCACAGAATAATACAGAAGAGAAAGAGACTGGACAGATGAAATGGAGCGAGGTAATATGAAGAAACGTTGGAATATTTTAGCTATGATTTTGTGTACATCTTTATTTGTGGCAGGGTGCACTGAGAAGACACCGAATTCAGGAACCAATACAGCTTCCGCGAATAATACAAATAATAAGGCAGATGAAAAGCAAAGTAATCTGGATGTCCTGCAGCCGGGTGCATATGGGAATGTTCAAGGGCTTTCACTGGAGAAGGGGACAACTATTTCTATTATTGGACGGGGAAGCTCTTCTGCGTACTGGGCTGAGGTGAAAGCTGGAGCAGAGAAAGCAATTGCAGACATTAACAGTAATCTTGGATATAAAGGGGAAGATAAAGTGAAGCTGACATATTCAGCCCCTGAGACAGAAGATGATGTAGATGATCAGGTGAATATCCTTGATGAAGAACTGGCGCGCTATCCGGCGGCACTTGGAATTGCAGCGGTAGATTCTGAAGCATGTGAGGTGCAGTTTGATCTGGCGGCAGAGAATGGAATCCCGGTTGTTGCATTTGACTCGGGAACCAATTATCAGGACATCGTATCTATGATTGATACGAATAATGTAGAAGCAGCTTCGATGGCGGCGAACAAACTCAGCGATATGATCGATGATCAAGGTGAAGTTATGATGCTGGTTCATGATAACAAATCGACTTCAGCCCATGAGAGAGAAGATGGTTTCAGAAGTACGATCGAGGAGAAGCATTCTGAGATTCAGATTGTTGAAAGTTATCATCTGGATGAACTTGAACTTCTTAAGCAGCAGATCGAGCAGGAGAAGAGTGCAGCAGAAGACGAAAACGATTCGAACAAAGAAAGCGGTACAAGCGAGAATGAACTAAGCAGAACCGATGAGAATAAAGAAGATATCCAGGAGAATCAGGATGGTGCTAAGGAGGAAGAAGCTGCATCTGACGAAGAAGCAATGGACATGACTCAGGAAGATGCTGTAAAGTATTTACTTGAGAAGCATCCTGATGTGAAGGGAATTTATACAACGAATGAAACTACTGCAAAGCTGGTAATAAGCGTTCTGAAGAACCTGGAGATTGACGATGTAACGGTGGTAAGTTTTGACGGAGGAAAGGATCAGTTAAAGCGCCTGGAAGACGGTGATATCGAAGGACTGATCGTTCAGAATCCGTATGGTATCGGATATGCCACAGTAGTGGCCTGTGCGAGAGCGATTTTAGGGCAGGGTAATGAAGCAGAAGTAAATGCAGGATATACTTGGGTGACACAAGATAATCTGAATGATGAATCGATTCAGAAGATGATGTACTAAATAGCAGATAGATGAAAATAACCCGGCAATTTTGCCGGGTTAACTTTTTTGTAAGGAAAAAATAAATTCTGTTCCAACGCCTTCAGTACTGATTACATTGATATTTTCGTTATGTGCCTGTATGATTTCCTTCACGATGGAAAGCCCAAGGCCGGTTCCTTTTTTGTCTTTTCCGCGGGAAGCATCCGTTTTGTAAAAGCGCTCCCAGATTTTGTTAATGCTTGATCTGGGAATTCCGATGCCGTTATCTTTGACAGAAATGTATACCTTGTCCCCCCGTTCGGTAGTTTCCACAGTGATGGAGGAGTCTGCACTGCTGAATTTGATGGCATTATCCAGGAGGTTATAGAGTACCTGCTGGATTTTCCTTCTGTCAGCGTAGACATTCAGCTTTCGGGAAGCAAAGAGAAGCTCAATCGAGATTTTCTTTGCCGTGCACGTCCCTTCGAAAGAAGCAGCAGTGTTGCGTATAACTTCGTGAATGTCAAATGAAGTTTTGTCCAGCAAAAGATCTTTTGTATCAAATTCGTTCAGTGTGAGCAGATCCCGGGTAAGGTCTGTCAGACGTTCTGTCTCAAAAAGAATGATCTTTAAATATTTGTCCTGCATTTCCGGAGGGATGGTTCCATCTGCGATGGCTTCCACATAACCTTTAATCGAGGTTAAAGGAGAACGAAAATCATGGGACACATTCGCAACAAATTTTTTTTGATAATCCTCCATATCTTTTAACTGGGAAGACATATAGTTCAGCGAGGCGGATAAATATCCCATTTCGTCCTGCGTATCGACCGGAATTACTACATCCAGATTGCCGGATGCGTACTGTTTGGCAGCATCTGTAATTTTACAGAGCGGACGATAAATAAAAAAGTGGATTCCCAGAAAAACCATAAAGGAAAGCAGATACACAACCAGTACAATAATGAAAGTATTCCTCGTGATGATGGAACGGCTCCGCTCAATGTAGCTGTAGGGCTTGTGGATCAGGAGATATCCTTTTGTGGAAAATTTCTGGGTTACCGGAGCGATGACGGTAATCATATCCTGATTGAAATATCCGTGATAAGTTCCAATCAGGTATTGACTTCCACCTGTTTCCGCCGGGTCAAAATTTTCAATAGAAGAAGGGATGTAAGAAGTCTCTTCTCCCTTGGCGGAAGCAATCATCCTCCCTTCTTTATCAACGAACCAGATGGTTGCATCCAGATAAGAATGCATTCCGCCAAGCTGAGCATATACATCTGCCGTGGATACCAGATCTGAAAAGTACCTGGGCAGATAATCCGATGCCATGAGATTGGCTTCCTGGTATAACGAGCCTGAAATTTCCTTTTCCAGATAGCCGGTAGTCAGTGTAGACGAAAGTGCACTCACTGTAAACAGGCTTAAAAAACCAAGAATCGCATACAAAAGCACAAATTTCATATAAAGCGTACTTTTCATTATTTCACCTCGAACTTGTAACCGATACCCCAGACTGTACTAAGTCTCCAGGAAGGATGGTCCTTAATCTTTTCGCGGAGACGCTTAATGTGTACGTCAACTGTTCGTGTATCGCCGATATATTCGTATCCCCAGATTTGGTCCAGAAGCTGTTCTCTTGTGAACACCTGGTTTGGAGATGCGGCGAGAAAATATAAAAGCTCCAGTTCTTTAGGCGGCATATCCACATTTTTCCCATCTACCATGACCGAGTAGTTGGTAAGGTTGATGACAATGCCCGGGTATTCTACGCATTTTCCGCGATCCTGAGGTGGCGTTTCCGGTTTGGCAGGATGATATCTTCTCAGAACAGCTTTGATACGTGCAACAAGTTCCTTCGAATCGAATGGCTTCAGCATATAGTCATCGGCGCCAAGTTCCAGACCGAGGACCTTGTCAAAAACTTCTCCTTTAGCGGAAAGCATGATGATCGGGGTATTGGACTTACTCCTGATTTCCCGGCAAACTTGATATCCGTCAATTCCGGGAAGCATCAGATCAAGAAGTACAAGATTGGGTTGATAACTGTCAAAGGCTGAAAGTGCATCCTCTCCATCATGTACCATCATCGTGTCAAAGCATTCTTTGGTCAGATAAAGCGAAATCAATTCTGCAATATTTTCGTCGTCATCTACTATTAAAATTTTCTGTTTTGTTACCATGGTTTATGTCCTTTCAATGATGTTAGATACCTTAGGTTTTATTTGAATTCTACAATTGTTACACCGGCGTCCCCTTCGCCAAATGCTCCGAGACGGAAGGATTTCACATGCTTCTGCCTGCGAAGATACTGGTGGATACCATTTCGAAGCGCACCGGTTCCTTTACCGTGGACGATGCGGACCGGACTTAAATGGGCCAGATATGCGTCATCCAGATATTTATCAAGCTCAGCCACTGCTTCATCCACCGTTTTACCGAGAAGATTGATCTCGGCACTGATATTCATGGATTTGCTCATTTTCATTTTACCGCTCGAAGTGCGGCGCATCTGCTTTGCGGTAATTGTAAGTGGTTCTTCAATGATTTCCAGATCGGAAATATTCACCTGAGAACGGAGAATTCCCATCTGCACGAAAAGATTTCCCTTTGCGTCCGGAAGAGTGCTTACCGTTCCGGTCAGGTTCATGCTGAGAACCTTGACAGAATCACCCAAATGGAAGTCGGTTGCTTTATGTTCCTTTTTCGGTTTTACCGGTTCAATGCGTGAAGAATTCTGGGTCTTGGCAAGCTGTTTTCTGATACGCTCGCGTTCTTTCTCCATTTCTGCGGCAGACACATTTTCCTTACCGAATTTGCGGAAGTTCTTCATCGTTTCATCGGCAAATTCTTTCGCTTCTCTTACGATAGAACTTGCTTTTTCATTTGCTTCCCTTATAATCTTGTCGCGCTGGGCATCCAGTTTTTCCTGTTTGGCTTTCATTTCAGATTTCATGCGTTCCATTTCGCGCCGGTAAGAAGCAACTTCGTCCCGTTCCTTCTCGATTGTCTTACGACTGGCTTCAAGATCGGTCAGAAGATCTTCAAAGGATTCATCTTCTTCGCTCAGCCTGTTTTTCGCATCTTGTATAATGTAGGAAGGCAACCCAAGCTTTTCTGAAATCGCAAACGCGTTACTCTTTCCCGGAATTCCGATCAGAAGATGGTAGGTAGGACTTAAAGTCTCAACATTAAATTCGCAGCACGCATTTTCAACCCCTGGAGTGGACAGGGCAAATACTTTGAGCTCGCTGTAATGCGTGGTAGCCATGGTGCGTATGCCACGATCGTGTAAGTGCGATAAAATTGCAATGGCAAGAGCGGCACCTTCCGTCGGATCGGTTCCGGCACCAAGTTCATCAAAAAGTACCAGAGAATTTTCATCTACATGCTTCAGGAAAGAGACAATGTTCGTCATATGAGAAGAAAATGTGCTCAGTGACTGTTCAATGCTCTGCTCATCTCCGATATCTGCAAATACCTGCTGGAAGACGGCAAGCTCAGAGCGGTCAAGCGCCGGAATGTGAAGCCCTGCCTGGCCCATCAGAGTGAACAGACCTACTGTTTTAAGAGAAACAGTCTTACCGCCGGTGTTCGGACCGGTAATAATCAGAAGATCAAACGTGTCTCCTAAAGTTACACTGATCGGAACGACTTTTTTCTTATCGAGAAGCGGGTGACGTCCTTCACGGATTCGGATCCGTCCTTCTGTGTTAAATACCGGACGGCTTGCATTCATGTCAAGTGCAAGGGCACCCTTTGCGAAAATCATATCAAGTTCTGTCATGACGCGATAGTTGACACGAATTTCTTCGGTATAATCGGCAGTATCGGCACTGAGTCTGGCAAGAATTACCTGAATCTCTTCTTGCTCCTGGGCGTAAAGTTCTTTTAAATCATTATTTAATTTCACAACCGCCATTGGTTCGATAAATAAAGTAGAACCTGTAGAGGACTGGTCGTGGATCATACCGTGGACCTGACTGCGGTATTCCGCTTTTACCGGAAGACAATACCGGTCACCGCGCATGGTAATGATGGCATCCTGCAGATAAGAGCGCATGGATCCATTTAATAGACCGTTAAGCGTGGAATGGATCTTGTCATTCATTCCGGAAATGCTCCGGCGGATCTGCTTCAGCTTTGCGCTTGCATCATCGCTGATTTCATCCTCACTGATAATACAACGGTCAATCTCTGTACTAAGTACAGTAAGCGGAGAAATCTGTTCAAAATATGCATCCAGGCAGTCAGCTGCCTCGTCAACGGTATCGTGGCGGCCATAGACTTTGGCTCTGGCGGCAGCCTTCAGAAGCTTTCCGATGCGAAGAAGCTCCGCTGCGTTTAGGGCACTTCCGATTTCCAGACGTTTTAAAGAATCTGTTACCGCATAGCATCCGCTAAAAGACAGAAGCCCTTTCTTGACAATGCGGGAAAATGCTGCCGCAGTCTGTTCCTGTGCAGTGGTGATAGCTCCGATATCCGTTATTGGTTTCAGTCTCTGGCAGGCCTGCTTTCCCCCGGGGGATGAAGCATGCTCGATCAGCATATCAATAATTTTATCAAATTCCAGTTTATATAAAGTTTTCTTATTCATAAAAGTTTTCACCTCATTATTCGTCTGTTCTTATTCTACAGTATTTGCATGTGAAATGAAAGTAAAAAGGATAATTTTATTATCATTGAACATTGAAGAAGAATCATGTATACTACAAGGGAGAGTATTGAACGAAACGCTTTGGATTGAAGGAGAAATGGCATGTTCAGGAAGCGGGATGAAGATCAAAAGGCGAATGCGTCCATGTCACAGGATCCTAAGACGTCTGCACACGAAGAAGCAAAAGAAGAGCATTATTCGTTTCTTCAGGAGACGTTCAAAGATGAACAGATGACGGGCAGGAAGTTAACAAACATAATCTGTCAGACGGCAGGAAAGGGATTAATATTCGGTCTTGCAGCCTGTCTGGCATTTTATGCGCTCAGGCCATGGGCAGAGACAATTTTCACGGAAAAGAACAGAACAGTTTCGATACCGGAAGATGAAGAGCCGGATGAAGGGGAAAATGTTTCGCAGGAAGAAGTAACCGAAGAGCCGAAGATGGAAGCTGCGATTGAATATCCGGAGCTGACGATAGAAGATTACAGAGAAATGAACCGTGCACTGTATCAAGTGGCAGTTCAGGCAGGAAAAAGCGTTGTGGAAGTCGGCGCAGTGAAGGATACGGAGAACTGGGAGAACAGTCTGTACGATGATGTGAACAGTGTATCCGGTATGATTGTCTGGGAGAATCCGCTGGAAGTTCTGATCCTCGCACCGGCAAGAATTTTAAGCGATGCGAAAAGTCTGAATGTCACCTTTGCGGACGGAGCGAAATATCCGGCATCTTTGAAAAAGCAGGATAAGAATGTCGGAATGGCAGTATTTTCCGTAGAAAAGAAGAATCTTTCAAATTCGACGGAAAGCCAGATACAGACGGCCACGCTTGGGAATTCCAACATCATTGGAAAAGGAGACCCGGTCATCGTTCTGGGAAAACAGTTCGGATATGCCGGAGGAACCGGATATGGGATCATCAGTTCTTTGAAGAACCGCATTGCGGTGGCAGATGGGGAATATCGCCTGTTGACGACCGATATTGCTGCAGCGCCAGGCGGAAGCGGGGTTTTGTTTAATATGAGTGGAGAAGTGATCGGAATTGTGGATCAGAAGATCACGGATAATGAGAGCATGAATCTGGTGACAGCCTATGCTGTTTCCGATTTAAAGCAGTATATAGAGCAGCTTTCCAATGGAAAATCGATTCCATATATTGGAATAAAGGGTGTAGAGGTACCTGACAGTGTTGCAGAGACGGATGGAATTCCGGAAGGCATTTACGTGAAGGAAGTCGAAGCAGATTCTCCGGCAATGAAAGCAGGAATTCAGAGCGGAGATGTGATCGTGGAGCTGAATAAGAATCAGATATCGACGGTCTCCGGATACGGAAAGCGTCTGATGGAATGCGAAGTCGGGCAGCAGATCAAGGTGAAGGGAAAGCGCCAGGGAGCTTCCGGATATGTGGATGTAGAATTTACTGTCACAGTAGGAAGCAAAGAATAAGATTGCCATAAGAATATGGCACCGGATGGGTCCGGAAAGTTTAAAGAAGTTAGAAAGAGGATAGACATGAGATACATCAATACATTACACGAAGGCGAGACAATTAGAACAATTTATCTTTGCAAAGGAAAAAGAAGCGCAGAGACGAGAAATGGGAAACCATACGATAATCTGATGCTGCAGGATAAGACGGGAACTCTGGATGGAAAGATCTGGGACCCGAATTCCAACGGGATTGCAGATTATGATGAGAAAGACTTTGTGGAAGTGTTTGGTGATGTGATCAGTTATAATGGAAATCTGCAGCTGAATATCAAACAGCTCCGAGTTGCAGGAGAAGGAGAATATAATCCGGTCGATTATATGCCGACCAGTGACAAGAGCGTGGATGGAATGTACGAAGAATTGATGCGCTACGGTGCACAGGTTAAGAATCCATATTTACAGCAGATCATTCAGTATTATTTTGTTAAAGATGAAGCATTTATCAAGAGATTTAAAGGCCATTCAGCAGCAAAGACAGTACATCATGGCTTTGCAGGAGGTCTTTTGGAACATACACTCAGCGTTGTGAAAATGTGTGAATACATGGCTGGGGCGTATTCCATTTTAAGTAAAGATCTGCTTTATACGGCAGCTATGTGCCATGATATCGGAAAGACTCGGGAACTTTCTCCTTTCCCTGATAATGACTATACAGATGACGGTCAGCTTCTGGGACACATTGTGATCGGTGTGGAGATGATCGATGATGCGATTCGCGAAATACCGGATTTCCCGAAAAGACTGGCAAGCGAACTGAAGCACTGCATTATCGCACACCACGGCGAGCTGGAATACGGATCTCCGAAAAAACCGGCACTTGCAGAAGCGGTGGCACTTAATTTCGCAGACTGCACAGATGCAAAGATGCAGACACTGACCGAGATTTTTAAAGATAAGAATACAACAGACTGGCTGGGATATAACAAACTGTTTGAATCGAACCTGAGAAAGTCCAGCATTTAACAAGAAGCAGAAGGGACGGAAGAAATATCTTTCGTCCTTTATAGATTGGATGAAGGAGAACATCATGTTAAAGAAAAATGATATGGCAGTTGTGACAATTTCGGATATGGGAGTGGATGGCGAAGGAATCGGAAAAGTAGATGGATATACACTTTTTGTAAAAGATGCCGTAATCGGAGATGTTGTAAATGTAAAAGTGATGAAAGCAAAAAAACAGTACGGTTACGCCCGCCTGATGGAAATCGTGGAGCCGTCTCCATACCGCACAGAACCGGTTTGTCCGGTCGCAAGACAGTGCGGCGGCTGTCAGATTCAAAGCCTTTCCTACGAAAAACAGTTGGAATTCAAGAAAAATAAAGTAAGAGGAAACCTGATCAGAATCGGTGGATTTGAAGAAAAACTGATCGATCGGATCATGGAGCCGATCGCGGGAATGGAAGAACCATTTCACTATCGCAATAAAGCCCAGTACCCGATTGGAAAAGACAAAGAAGGAAACTTGATTGCCGGATTTTATGCAGGACGCACCCATCAGATTATTTCCAATCACGATTGCGCACTTGGAGTTCCGATCAATCGTGTGATTCTGGAAAAAGTGCTGGCATTTATGAAAGAAAACCATATCAGCGCTTACGATGAGACTACCGGAAAGGGGCTTGTGCGCCATGTGCTGATCCGGTTTGGATTTATCACGAAAGAAATCATGGTCTGCCTTGTAATTAATGGAACGAAGCTTCCATGCGCTGAAAAACTGACCGAATCCCTGGCTCAAATCCCGGGAATGACCAGCATTACCTATAACATTAATTGTGAGAATACAAATGTAATTATGGGAAATGAAATTCGTTTACTATGGGGACAGGAATATATCACAGATTATATCGGAGATGTAAAATACCAGATTTCCCCGCTTTCTTTTTATCAGGTAAATCCGGTGCAGACGAACGTGCTGTATGGACAGGCGCTGGAATACGCCGGTCTCACCGGAAACGAGACAGTGTGGGACGTATACTGCGGGATTGGGACTATTTCGCTCTTCCTTGCACAGAAGGCGAAAAAAGTTTATGGTGTCGAAATCGTACCGCAGGCAATCGAGGATGCTAAGAGAAATGCCGAAATCAATGGAATTCAGAACGCAGAATTCTATGTCGGAAAAGCCGAAGAAGTCCTGCCGGATTATTATGCCGCGTATGCCAAAGAGCATCCGGGAGAAAATGCACACGCAGACGTAATCGTGGTGGATCCGCCGCGGAAAGGGTGCGAAGAGAGCGTGCTTTCGACCATGGTAAATATGGGACCGGACCGGATTGTGTATGTGAGCTGCGATTCTGCGACGCTGGCGAGGGATTTGAAATACCTGTGTGAGAATGGATATGGACTCGAGAAGGTGCGGGCGGTGGATATGTTTCCTATGACGGGGCATGTCGAGACCGTATGTTGTCTACATCGGGTGAATTCGTAGAAGTCCTTTGTTTTAGGCACTTTGCGAGATATATGAGTTTCGCACCTACAGGTAAACAGGGACGAAAAAAGCAGATTATGGACGGAATCGAGGTATCGGTAG